>CAUURC010000087.1:0-10972 GCA_963547405.1 uncultured Prevotella sp. | reverse complement strand
AGCCTATAGAGCATGTAACTTTCATGGGGTATATAGGCAATAGGTTTAGCCAATCATACGAAAACCGCGTCTTGGCACAAAGTGTAGATAAATTAGTCGAACCATTCTGTCATCACAACGAGACACACCTATGGCAAAGCGAGTTTTGGGGTAAATGGATGAATTCTGCCGTGTTGGCCTACCAATACCGCCCATCCAACGCTATGATTTCGCGTATACAAGAGGCTGTAGACAAGCTTATTAAGACCCAAGACAGCCGTGGTTACATAGGTAACTACACCGACGAGACACACTTGCAGGAATGGGATATCTGGGGACGCAAGTATTGTATTCTGGGCTTACTTGATGCCTATGGGGTAACTCATGACAAGAAGGCTCTTAATGCTGCGTGCCGTGAAGCCGACTATCTCATAAACGAATTGCATCATAGCAAATCTACCATCGTTGAGTTAGGAAATCAACATGGCATGGCAGCTTCATCTGTACTCAAACCCATTTGCTATCTTTATCGCTATACAGGTAATAAGCGTTACTTCGATTTTGCTAAAGAGATTATAAGCCTTTGGGAGAGCGCCACAGGACCAAAGCTTATTTCCAAAGCCGGTATTGATGTAGCTAGTCGATTCCCGAAGCCCACTGCTGCGAAATGGTATAGCTGGGAACAAGGTGCCAAAGCCTATGAAATGATGTCATGCTACGAGGGACTGCTTGAAATGTATCGACTTACGGGCAATACGGAATATCTATCTGCTGTAGAACAAGTGTGGCAGAATATCAACGATACAGAGATTAATATTACCGGTTCTGGCGCATCGATGGAGTCATGGTTTGGTGGTAAGCACTTACAGTATATGCCTATTCGCCACTTCCAAGAGACTTGTGTCACGGCAACATGGATTAAGTTAAGCCGTCAGCTCCTGCTTCTCACTGGTAACACAAAATATGCAGACGCAGTTGAAATATCATTCTATAATGCATTACTTGGGGCAATGCGTACCGATGCCAGTGATTGGGCTAAATACACTCCGCTTTCAGGTCAACGTTTACCCGGTTCTGAGCAATGCGGCATGGGCTTGAATTGTTGTAATGCAAGTGGTCCACGCGGTCTCTTTGTAATACCCCAAACCGCAGTTCTTACTTCTGCCAAAGGAGTTGATGTCAATCTCTATATTGCAGGAGACTATAAACTGACGACTCCCCGACATCAGCAAATGGTTTTAAAACTAGAAGGAGAATATCCTAAAAATAATAAGATGTCTTTCCTACTTTCACTCAAAAAGGCTGAGAACATAACGATAAGGCTTCGTATTCCTGAATGGAGTACAGCCACAAAAGTAATTGTTAATGATGTTGCAGTAGAGCATGTACAAGCAGGGAAGTATATGGAACTCTCTCGTACATGGCATCATGGCGACAGAATAAGTATTGAGTTTGATATGCCCGGTATTGTACATCGTTTAGGTCAACACCCGGAATATGTGGCAATTACCCGCGGCCCCATCGTCTTGGCTCGCGACCAACGGCTTGCCGGTCCCGGCCTAGAGGCTTTCTTAACACCAGTCGTAGATGACAAACAGCAGATATTGCTCGAAGCCACAAATACACAGAATACCGATATTTGGATGTCGTTTATGGCAAAATTCCAACCAGAAGCATATACAGAAGATGGTGCTCCGGCTATCCTTGTAGGACTCTGTGACTATGCCTCAGCCGGTAATTCTTCACAAAAAGATGATTACCCATTTTTTAAAGTCTGGATGCCACAGTTATTTAACCCTGCAATTTCACAATAAGGAATATAAGACGAGATTTCCCTCTTCTTTTTCCAACATATCAATAGAGAATAAGGGGGAAAGGAATCTGTATTAATCTCGCAACTATCTTTGTAACAATATGAAATGAAATATAAAAAAAAGATATATATACTACTTTGCTTATGGTTCTTTTCTGTACCAACAATAGCACAGGTTACAGCACAACAGAAACTTGAAGTCGTCCGAAATATTATTAGAAGGTTTTCTCATCGTGATGACATAAATCTAAGGCTTGTTCCCCGCAAGCAAGGGCAGTTAGAGACTTTCAACCAGCAGGTCTCAAATGGAAAGTTAACCATATCTGCCAATAGTCCTATTGCACTTTGTCACGGATATTACGATTGGATTAGACAAAATGAGTATGGCATCATGAGCTGGACTGGAAATCGGTGTAATATTCCAACAAAGATTGACGGTAGTAAGACTCGCTCTGTTACATCTCCTTTTCAGTATCACTATTATTTCAATGCTGTGACTTTTGGTTATACGATGCCGTATTGGGATTGGAACCGATGGGAACAAGAAATAGACTGGATGGCCTTTCATGGCATTGACATGCCTTTGGCGCTTACTGCCAATGAAGCCATTCTTGCAAGAGTGTTTAAGAAAATAGGGCTTTCAGACGAAGTAATTGGTCGTTTCTTTACAGGCCCGGCTCATCTTCCTTGGCTTCGTATGGGGAATATTTATGGTATTGACGGACCGCTATCAAATCAATGGCATCAAGACCAAATAGCCCTACAGCACAAAATACTGGATAGAATGCGTAAATTAGATATGCATCCTATATGCCCCGGCTTTGCCGGTTATGTTCCAGAGGCTTTAAAAGAACTTTACCCAACTGCAGACATTCAATATACTACATGGGAAAAGGCTTTCCATAATTATATCCTCTCACCTGCAGACCCTTTATTTCATAAAATTGGTGTAATGTTCATTCAGGAATGGGAAAAAGAATTTGGAAGATGCGACTTCTATTTAATTGATAGTTTCAACGAGATGGACATTCCATTTCCTCCAAAGGATGATCCCAAACGCTACGAGTTTATGGCTGATTTTGGGAAAAAAGTCTATCAATGCATCAAGGAAGCCAATCCTTCCGCTACTTGGGTTATGCAAGGTTGGATGTTTGGTTACCAGCCGGAAATCTGGGATTACAAGACGCTGAATGCCTTGGTATCTCAAGTACCAGATAATAAGATGATTATGCTAGACTTGGCTGCCGATTATAATAAGTTTTTATGGAAAACGCCTTTCAACTGGGACTTCTACAAAGGCTTCTGCGGCAAACAATGGATCTATAGCGTCATACCTAACATGGGAGGGAAGTCGGCTCTTACAGGTGCGCTTGACTTCTATGCCAAAGGTCATTTAGAGGCTTTGAATTCTCAAAACCGCGGTAAACTTATTGGTTTCGGATTTGCACCGGAAGGTATTGAGAACAATGAAGTAGTATATGAGCTTCTCTGTGATGCCGGGTGGGCGAAACAAGGAGTTGAGCTTCGGCCTTGGCTGCGCAATTATACATACAGTCGTTATGGTTGTTACCCTATAGGCATGGAGCAATATTGGAACGAAATGATTCAGTCGGTATATGGCTCTTTCAAGAGTCATCCCCGCTTCAACTGGCAATTCCGCCCCGGAAAAGAAAAATATGGAAGTGTAGACTTAGACAACCACTTCTATCATGCCGTAGAAATAATGGCTGGGATGCTGTCTCAGATGAAAGGGAATAAACTCTTTGAAGCAGATTTTAAAGAGATGGCAGCTAACTATTTAGGTGGTAAAGTCGAGATTCTTGTACGGCAGATTGATAAAGCATACGAAAGCCAAGACACTATCAATGCGAATCAGTTGGAAACAAGATTCTATAGGTTGATGACCGGTATGGATCTCGTTTTACAAGGGCATCCCACGAAGGACATGCAGAAATGGATAGACTATGCGCGTGCTCGCGGTGTAAGCTACAATAAGGCAGATTGCTATGAGAGTAATGCGCGTCGCATTGTGACTGTATGGGGACCTCCCATCGATGATTACTCTGCTCGTATTTGGGCCGGACTCATTCGCGACTACTATTTACCTCGTTGGAAGCACTATTTCAATCAAAAGCGTAGTGGCAAACCATTCGACTTTTCCACTTGGGAATTAGATTTTGTCGAGAATCAAAAAGGATTAAGTCAGCCTGCACTTACCAAAGACAAAATAAGTCTAGCTGTTCAGCTTATTCAAGATGCTAAAAATATTGTAGAATAATAACAAAAAAGAAATATGAGAAATAAAGCACTCTTGCTTACTATAGCATTGCTGTTGGGAAACTATGCCATAGCTCAAGTTCACACTTATTTGGATCGTACGAAGAATATAGAAGAGCGTGTAGAGGATGCACTTAGTCGTATGACTTTGACCGAAAAACTTAAAGTCATCCACGCGCAATCCAAGTTTAGTTCGGCAGGCGTTCCACGCCTAGGGTTTCCAGACTTTTGGACATCTGACGGTCCTCATGGCATTCGTACCAATACACTATGGGATGAGTGGACCGACGCCAACCAGACAAACGATTCCTGTGTGGCCTTCCCTGCACTTACCTGTTTGGCCGCAACATGGAATCCGGAAGTGGCCTATCTTTTTGGCAAGAGCCTTGGAGAGGAAGCACGTTATCGAGGAAAGGATATGGTCTTAGGCCCCGGCGTTAACATTTATCGCACTCCCCTCAATGGCCGTAATTTCGAATACATGGGCGAGGACCCTTATTTAGCTGGACAGATGGCAGTTCCGTATATTCAGGGTATACAAAGCAATGGAGTGGCTGCCTGTGTGAAACATTATCCACTCAATCAGGACGAAAATAACCGTATTGAAGAAAACATCATTGTTGACGACCGTGCCTTGCACGAAATCTATCTTGCCCCCTTCAAAGAAGCAGTGATAAAGGGACACGTCTGGGGTATCATGGGGGCATATCCGAGCTACAAAGACCAATCGTGTACTTACAACGCATATCTCACCAATAAGGTATTAAAAGGCGACTGGGGGTATGACGGCGTGGTGTTGAGCGATTGGGGAGCTACACATGAAACAGAGGGAGCCGTAAGGCATGGTCTTGACATAGAGTTCGGTACATGGACTGATGGAAAGAAATACGGCGATAGCAAACATTATAACCGTTATTATCTTGCTGATGCCTACCGCAAAGGCTTGGAAGAGGGACGCTATACGATGGAAAGCCTTGATAATAAGGTACGCCGGGTGCTCCGACTATTCTATCGCACCACCATGACCTATCGCGAACCCGGTTCATTGACCAGCGATGAGCATTTTGCTGTAGCACGCCGTATAGGCGAAGAGGGAGTAGTGCTCCTTAAAAACGAGCGCCAAATACTCCCTTTGCAATTAAAACCGGGCAAACGCATTCTCGTCATCGGTGAGAACGCCATTAAGATGATGACGGCGGGTGGCGGTTCGTCGTCAATACGTACCAAGCACGAATTTGTGCCACTTGATGCACTGCGTAGATATACTGACAAGGTGGGGGTGCAGCTCGACTTTGCCCGTGGCTATGTGGGCGATACCGTCACCATGTTTAATGGAGCCAGCGTGGGGCAGGATATTCGAGACAGCCGAACGCCACAGCAACTTATGGACGAGGCTGTGACCAAGGCACATGGAGCTGATTATATACTAATTTTCGGCGGTCTCAATAAGAGTGAATATCAAGATTGCGAGGGTTACGACCGTAAGAATTATAGTATGCCTTATCAGCAAGACCAACTCGTAGAAGCCTTGGCCAAGGTTAACAAGAACATTGTGTTTGTTAATATCTCTGGCAATACGGTGGCTATGCCATGGGTAGAGCGTGTATCAGGTATCATACAAGCTTGGTATCAAGGCAGTGAAGCCGGTAATGTGATAGCCTCCATCCTTGTCGGCGAAACCAATCCTTCGGGCAAGTTGCCTTATACGTGGACTGTCAGACTTAACGATGTCCCAGCCCACGCGCTTGGAACCTATCCGGGTACATGGCGTGCCGACCACAAAGTTATTGACGTGGAATACAAGGAGGGCATCTTTGTGGGATACCGCTGGGCTGACAAGCACCGTGTACGTCCGCTTTTCGCCTTTGGGCACGGCTTAAGCTATACGGCATTCAAACTATCAGAAGCAAAAGCAGATAAATCTGCAATGACGCCAAGCGATAGTATTACCTTTACCATCACGGTGCAAAATATCGGTCAACGTGCCGGTTCCGAGGTTGTGCAACTATATATAAAAGATAAAGAGGCCAGCCTGCCCCGACCGGTGAAAGAACTGAAAGGTTTCCGGAAAGTTTTCCTACAACCGGGGGAAAGCAGAAACGTGAGTATCACCATTGGCAAAGATGCACTAAGTTTTTACGATGACCGTCAACAGCAGTGGGTGGCAGAGCCCGGACATTTTGAGGCGCTGATAGGAACGGCATCCGACAAAATTGCATCTCATGTAAAATTCACATTGCTAAAATAAAACAAATACGGCATGAAATACTTTCTCAAACGTTATTCAATCCTTAGTTCCATTCTTCTGTTCTCGACTTTGAGCATGGTGGCCATGCAGAGTCCGAAGTGGCTGGAACGCGCTGTGTTTTATCAGATCTACCCATCATCCTATATGGACAGCGATGGCAACGGTATTGGCGATTTGCAGGGTATCATCTCAAAACTCGACTATATACAGTCTGTAGGGTTCAATGCCATCTGGCTTAATCCGGTATTCGAATCGGGATGGTTTGACGGTGGCTACGACATCATCGACTTTTATAAGATAGACCCGCGGTTCGGAACCAATACCGATATGGTGATGCTCATCAAGGAAGCCCACCGGCGTGGCATCAAGATCTGTCTGGACTTGGTAGCCGGGCACACCAGCAATAAGTGTAAATGGTTTCAGGAGTCGGCAGCAGGTGATGCCAACTCTCGCTACAGCGACTATTACATCTGGACTGACTCTGTGAGCGATGCCGAGAAACGGGACATCGAGCTGCGCAAGAAAGAGGGAGAGAATCTCTTTGGGGCACGCGGCAACTTCGTGGAGGCGAATGCGCCGCGAGGCAAGTATTATCAGAAGAATTTCTTCGAATGCCAGCCGGCTCTCAACTACGGATTCGCCCATCCAGACGCCTCTCATCCGTGGGAGCAAACGCCGGATGCCCCGGGACCGCAGGCTGTCAAGCGCGAACTGCTCAACATCATGGCCTTCTGGCTGGGCAAGGGTGTAGATGGATTCCGGGTAGACATGGCGGCATCGCTCATCAAAAACGACCCCGACGGTTCGGCGGTGCGCAAGCTGTGGAAAGAAATCAATCATTGGAAAGACAGCAACTACCCCAACTCGGTGCTCATTTCAGAGTGGTCGGATCCGATGCAGGCCATCCCTGCCGGATTCAACATCGACTTCATGATACACTTCGGCGTGAAGGCCTACATCCCCATGTTCTTTGCTAAAGGCACCCCGTGGGGCGATTGGGATACGCACGAGTGCTGCTATTTCGATAGGCAAGGCAAGGGCACGCTGTTCCCTTTCATCAAAAGTTACACCGAGGCCTACGAGGCGACCAAACATCAGGGCTACATCGCCCTGCCATCGGCCAATCACGATTTCCAACGCCCCAACATCGGTACGCGCAACACGCCCGATCAACTGAAAGTGCTGATGACCTTCCTGCTCACCATGCCGGGCGTTCCATTCATCTATTATGGCGATGAAATCGCCATGAAATACCAGCTCTATCTACCCAGCAAGGAAGGCAGTGGGATACGTTCGGGGAGTCGCACGCCGATGCAATGGACCAAAGGTAAGAACGCAGGATTCTCCGACTGCGATTCCCGACAACTCTATCTCCCCGTCGATACCGAGGAGGGAAAACTTACAGTGGAAGCTCAAGAGGCCGACACGACATCGTTGCTCCACTATGTGCGACGGCTCATCCGACTCCGCCAGTCGGCAGACGCCATCGGCAATACCGGCGACTGGCTGCTGGTAAGCGATGCCAAACAGCCCTACCCCATGGTCTACAAACGCTCCAAGGGAGGCTCTGTCTACTATGTAGCCATCAATCCATCCGGCCGGTCGGTCACCGCCGCCATTCCGTTGTCGAAGTCCGGCAGAGTAACTCAGGTATTGCAGACTGGTCACATCCGATGCCACACCTCAGCTGCCACGCTGCAACTGAAAATGAAAGGCATCAGCGCTGTGGTGTTGAGCGAACAATAATTGCCTACCGTCGAACACTTCGATGGCGACGAACAACATCACGATTTATCTAAACAATTACCATCTTATGGCAAAAAAATATCGTTTCATACTCCTTTTACTCATTCTTACCCTTGTACAGGCACGTGCAACGGCATCCGCGACTGCTAAACCAGCCTATTGGATTGCCGTACCACAAACGTCGGCTCACGACTATGGCGTCTACTATTTCCGAAAGAACTTGAACCTGACGCAGCTACCGGCAGCCATGCGCGTAGAGGTAAGCGGCGACAATCGCTACGAGCTATACGTCAACGGGCAGCTGGCTTCGGCCGGCCCAGCCAAAGGTGATTTACATCACTGGCACTACGAAACAGTAGATTTAAAACCCTATCTGAAGCCGGGTAACAATGTTGTGGCAGCCATGATCATCAACGAAGGTGAAAAACGAGCACTCTCGCTATATACCCATCGTACAGCCTTCTATTTACATGCGCTTGACGCCATAGGAGCAGAGCTCAACACCGATCCGTCATGGCTGTGCATACAAGACCATGGCTATCAACCACTCAATACCAAAGTCGCCGCCTTCATGGCTGTAGGTCCCTGCGACATTCTCAATATGCATCAGCATATAGCTCATTGGTGCGATACCACATGCGACCTGTCGAAATGGCGTCCCGCACAAGTACTCGCCCTCCCCGCCTATGCCGACCGCTCTTATATCTATGGTTATCCATCTGTCTGGCAATTGATGCCCTCCACCATTCCACAGATGGAGCGGCGTATGGAGCGCATGGCAAAAGTACGACAATCTACCTTGAAACTACCCAAAACATTCCTCAACGCTCCAACATCCATTACTATTCTTGCCCACACCAAAGCTACCATCCTCATAGACAACAAGCAAGAAACCAATGCCTACGTACATCTCGCATTCGGATACGGTCGAGACGCAGAAATGTCGCTTACCTACAGCGAATGCCTGTGGGACGATACGAAGGGAACCAAGTCTAACCGCAATGTGGTAAACGGCAAGCTGATGCGCGGTGTCAAAGATAGTATCATTAGCAACGGTAAAGAACGGCAAATCTATCGTACACTCTCGTGGCGTACATATCGCTACGTGCAACTGACCATTAACACGCACGATGCCCCTCTCACTCTGTACGACCTTTATGGTATCTTCACCGGCTACCCCCTACAATTGGCATCTACATTCGAATGCCAAGACAAAGAACTCGAACGCATTCTTCAAATAGGATGGCATACGGCACGCCTATGTGCTTGGGAAACCTACATGGACTGCCCCTACTATGAACAACTGCAATATCTTGGCGACTCGCGTATCCAAGCTCTTATCACCCTGTTCAACTCGCGCGACGACCGACTGGTCAAAAGCTTCCTAGACATGGCCGACTGGTCGCGCCGTCCAGAAGGTTTCACCATGAGCCAATACCCCTCTACCATGGAGCAAAATATCCCCACCTACTCGCTCATCTATATCCTCTCGTTGCACGATTATATGCGCTACGGGAGCGATCTCGACTTTGTCCGTGGTAAACTTTCGGGTGTAAGACAGATTCTGGATTATTTTAAGACATGGCAGTTGCCCGACGGTCGGCTCAAAGAAACACCTGGATGGAACTTCATAGACTGGGTAGCCGCGTGGGGAGACCCGGGCGAAGGGCCAAAAGGTTCGGAAGGTGCTACAGCCACAGCCGACCTATTCCTACTCTTGGCCTATCAAGCCGCTGCCGACTTGGAAAGCCAACTCGGCATGCCCGCCATGGCCAAGCTGTACGAGGCTGCGGCACAACGTCTTGCTATCTCCATCCGTTCAAGCTATTGGAATACAACGCGAGGGCTGTTTGCAGACGACTCTAACCATCGCCATTTCTCGCAACATACCAACGCACTGGCCATTCTCGCCAAAACAACAAAAACCGACGAAATCACGGCCATCGCACATCAGCTATTAGAGGATAAGAGTTTGGCTCCATGCTCTGTCTACTTCAGCTTCTATCTCAACTCAGCTCTCCACGCAGCGAATCTTGGGGACAATTATCTCCAATGGCTCGATATTTACCGCGAAAACATCAAACAGGGACTCACCACATGGGCCGAAACTTCCGACCTCGCCCATACACGCTCCGACTGCCATGCATGGGGTGCCGCCCCCAATATTGAGGTATATCGCATCATGCTCGGTATTGAAAGCACTTCGCCGGGTTTTGCCAGCGTGCGAATAGCTCCCCATCCGGGCAACTGCAAACAATTGTCGGGCAGTATTCCGCATCCTCAAGGCAATATTCGTGTAAACTATCGACTTTCCGGCCAAACACTGAAAGCCGTGATAGAACTTCCTGAGCACGTAAGTGGCGAATTCGTATGGCGCGGCAAAATCTATCCGCTACATGGCGGCCGAAACGAAAACAACTATGAATAATATTACCTTTTAATACACCAACGGTCTTTTGAACTCCTCATCAGCGTTCAAAAGACCGTTTTCTTTTACACAAATCGCAGATTAATTTCGTTTTTTCTTGTATTACCTCAATTCCGCAGCATTATTCCTTGTGAGGTACTTTTATATATTGAAGTGACATTTTTGGGATTTATCCATTGATATGGGGATTTTCTGGGGTTCTTGGTTCTTGCATAATCATGAAATCCCCCACCCAAACCAATGGGGAAGTATGAAAAGCCACAAAGAAATGATGTTTATTCAATGAAGACTTCAGCGTAGTAGGTTTTATTTGTATATAGGTTCAGAACGTTCTGCCTTCCAGTGCGCACCCATTTTGCTGGCACGCTGACAAAATGTAGGATAAAGGCTTTCAGCCTGCTTGTCTTTTTCAATGGCTTGACCTTATCGCTGATATGACGGACGAGATAGAGATAGAAGTTCTTCAGCATGGCGGTAACCA
>CAUURC010000086.1:0-10975 GCA_963547405.1 uncultured Prevotella sp. | reverse complement strand
GAATTACTTAGAGCTCATAGCATGCAACTTCTGAATTATAAAGTGGTCAATAAGGACTTTGCCGAGTTGTTCCAAAAGGAGATATCTAAAGTAAAGCAATATCCTTCGTTAGTGTTCTTAGACCAAAATGGAGTAAAATTTATTTCAGATGAGTATTTCCTTCCATTAGTAAACTCTTATTGTACGGATTTTCTGTATTTTGTATCATCATCTTACATTAATAGATTTGGTAATACGAAGGAATTTAAGCATTCAATTTCAATAGACTTAAAGCAGTTGAAAAACAAACCTGCAACATGGATACATAGAAATATTTTAGATGAACTAAGGAAAAGAATCCCTAAAGGGAATAAGACACGTCTTTATCCGTTCTCTATTAAAAAAGGCCGTAATGTATATGGTATTATATTTGGAGCAAGTCATCCAAGGGCGGTTGATAAATTCTTGTCTACAGCTTGGAAAGAGAATACAATAAATGGTGAAGCAAATTTTGATATAGATGATGATAAAAACAATGGTCAACCAGACTTATTTGGATATGTTAAATTGACTAAGATTATGCAATTTCAAGAAAGCTTGCGCAAAAAGATTTTGTCAAAAGAATTAATCTCAAATAAAGATGTTTATAAATATACTCTTGAGCATGGACATATTCCAGCTCATGCTGTTGACGAATTAAAAAAAATGAAGAAAGAAGGATTGGTTAATTTCGGAAAATCTCCATTGATAAATTATCTGCAAGTTTACCAAAAGGAAAATATTATAAATTATACGATAAATGCGGACAACTAAGATAGAATGGACTGATAAAACTTGGAATCCTATAACGGGGTGCACAAAGTATTCAGATGGTTGTACTCATTGTTATGCAGAGACGATGGCACATCGCCTTAAGGCTATGGGAGTGAAAAAGTATTCTCAAGGATTTGCTTTAACTCTTCATGAAGATAGTTTGTCAGAACCCTTAAAATGGAAAAGGGCCCATAACATATTTGTATGTTCAATGAGTGATATTTTTCATAAAGATGTACCATTTTCTTTTATTGACAAAATCTTTGATATAATTAAAAGGACGCCACAGCACAGATACCAAATATTAACAAAACGAGAGGATATTATGGCAGAGTATTTTTCTACACGAAAGGTTCCTCATAATGTTTGGTTAGGCGTAACAGTTGAAAAGAAAGATAATTTAAACAGAATAGATGTACTTCGCAATATACCTGCCTCGGTGCATTTTTTGTCATGTGAGCCTCTTTTAGAGTCTTTAGGAAAAATAAATCTAAAGGGTATTGAGTGGGTTATTGTCGGGGGAGAAAGTGGTTCTTTGGCACGACCAATGAAAAAAGAATGGGTTATAGAATTGCGTAAGCAAGTAGAGAGTCAGGGAGCTGCATTCTTTTTTAAGCAATGGGGAACATGGGGGAGTGATGGTATAAAGCGTAATAAGCATACAAATGGTAAAATGCTTAACGGCGAAATAGTTCAAGAAATGCCTTATGAAAACTTTCCATGATACTATAGTAAATGTCTGTATAGAAAATGCTGATTGGGAACAATTTGGGAACATTCATAAAACAAGAAAAAGCTAAGCGTCGAGTAATCAACAACTTAGCTTTTTACTTAGTACCCAGACCCGGGATCGAACCGGGATGGATTGCTCCACTGGTGTTTGAGACCAGCGCGTCTACCGATTCCGCCATCTGGGCATTGTATCTTTAATAATACGGGTGCAAAGGTAAAGTTTTTTCCTGAATTTGCAAATTTTATTTTGTTTTTTTTCCCCAATTC
Organism: uncultured Prevotella sp.; assembly: GCA_963547405.1. GTDB lineage: Bacteria > Bacteroidota > Bacteroidia > Bacteroidales > Bacteroidaceae > Prevotella. Next base: position 9,184 of record CAUURC010000086.1, on the reverse strand, counting down.
ATGAAAACATCCTATAAATAATACTAATCACTTTGACATATCGGGATTATTACATAAATTCGTAGCAACTATAAACGAAACCTAAAAGCCTATTTATGAAATTCGCCCTTGAAAACAACTACTGTGTTATTTTAGCAGGCGGCAAGGGACGCAGACTATGGCCATGCAGTAGAGAGTCTCGCCCCAAACAATTCATCGACTTTTTCGGTACAGGACGAACACAACTGCAACAGACTTTCGACCGCTTCTGTAAAATACTTCCCCAAGAAAACATCTTTATCAACACAAACGCCATGTATGAAAATCTGGTTAAAGAACAATTACCAGAAGTGGCGGCAGACCATATCATGCCCGAACCGATTTACCGCAACACGGCTCCCAGCGTGACGTGGGCCGCCCACCGAATAACTAAGACAAATCCAGAGGCCAATATCATCGTCACCCCATCTGACCAAGCAGTGTTCAACGAGGATGCTTTCAAGCAGAATATCATGAACGGACTGCAATTTGTGACACGCAATGACATGATATTGACACTAGGGGTGAAACCCACTCGGCCAGAACCAGGATACGGCTACATACAGATAGGCCACAACATAGACAGAAACGACGTATATAAAGTTAGGTCGTTCACAGAAAAGCCTGATCGAGAGTTTGCCAAATTCTTCATAGAGAGCAACGAGTTTTTATGGAACACAGGACTTTTCCTTAGCAATGTTCGTTTTATGAACATGTGTATGTACAAAAACCTGCCTTCCGTATTGCGCACGTTCGACCAAAACAACCCTAACGCAACCTTTTCCGAAGAGAACACGTTTATTCAAGAACACTTCCCCTCCTACCCCAATATATCGCTCGACTATATCCTATTAGAGAAGAGCGATAAGGCCTGTGTCATGAAATGCGACTTTGGATGGGCCGACTTAGGCACATGGCACAGCATATTTGAAGCTACCCAACGCAGTGACGAAGAGAATGTGATTATCAACTCTGACGTTATTATCGATGACGCACGCAATAACATCATCAAGCTGCCCGAAGGGCGGCTGGCCGTCATCAATGGTTTGGACGGGTACATCATTGCAGAAGAAGACAACGTACTGCTCATTTGTAAGAAAGAAGATTCCTCTTCGCTTGTCAGAAAATACGTCAACGAGGTACTGCTGAAGAAAGGTAATAAATATATATAACTCCTGTGTTCCAAGAATAAAATACATTCTATACTTCCGCCTTTATACATCTGGCTAATCACCAGAAGAATATCAAAAAGAGAGGATGTGCCGTTTTTAACACATCCTCTCTTTTATTCTCTTCCCATTATTGCTCTGCGCCACACAATCTCTTGCCTTAGCAAAGGATTTTTTAAGTGGAAGTGGCGGACTAGTCGCTCAAACCAAATAGTTCTTTGTAACCAGGGTTTTGCGTTAGCTGCTTGTTGAGCGCACGCTGACTGGTTGGAACCATACTCAAGTAATAGGTGTCTAACCATCCTCCATGTGCAAGCGGACTCTCGTAGGTATAAATCCAACCGCTGCCAGCACTGTTGTTTTCGGCAGACGCCTTACCATTCTTCATAATTTCTTCGTAATCAACAAACTGACCTGAGTAAGCATTAGCCTTTGGCGCATAAATGTTGTTGCTGGCTGTTGTCCACAATCCACAAGGCTGACGGTTTACATAGTAGGCTGCTTTCGCCCAACGACGTATGTCGTAGAAAGCAAAGCCTTCACCAAATAACTCAATCTGACGTTCGCGGCGAATTTCCCACAACACTGGGTTTACGTTGTAGTTGCCGAACTTTCCACCCTTACCAGTCCACCAAGGTGCATTACCCTTGTCACGATTAGGGTCGAAGCTGTCGGTAATATCTGCCATAGTCATACGTGCCACACCGGCACGGTCGCGCAGTTTGTTGATGGTTTTGTCTGCCACAGCCTGATCAAACTGCTGCAATTCCCATGCTGCCTCAGCATAGTTCAACAATACCTCTTCAATCTTAAAGATAGGTTTATCCGCTGTACAGAAAGCCGAAGAACCTGTTGAGAACTCCCACATATCGTAATTCTTCCAGAAGTAATAACCCGTTCTACAACGCATAAAAGGCACGCGAGAATCGGTTGTCAGGTTAGGACTTACTGGCGTAAGCGATGCACCCCAGTTCTGTCCAGGACATCTCTTCATACCCTCACCACCATAAGCACCACCTCGCAAGCACTTGTCATTAGCACCCATATAGTCGATGTAGTAACGATACTTGGCAGCTTCATCCGCTGTAACGATGTGTCCTTGGTTGTTGTCTCCAGCCTTTAAGAACTTCCAACTCTTAAAGGTATTCACGTTATCAACCGCACCCTTATGAGGTGCAACAACATAAGGAGGCTGGATATTCTGATAAAGACGAGGGTCGCGGTCAGCAAATGTACCCCACATATCTTTGCCTTTACCACCTTGATAGCCTGATGTTGTATTGCCAATAGGCAAACCATTCTTCATCAAGAACATATCAACCGTGTACTGAGGAACGTCGGCACCATTGGCAGCAATGTGTTCAAAGTCGTTATAACGATTCATCAGTACATTATTGACAAACTCTTTATAGAAGATGATACCCGGTTTGCCTTTCAAACTTTCTGTAGTCCACATTTCGCCATATCCGGTAGCAGGCTGTTTTTGTTTATCCTCGCCCTTATATAAAGTAGGATAAGCATCCATTAGTTCCTGCGAAACCTTCAAACACTTCTGCAAATAAATTTCGTAAGGCTCATTGAGTCCATGATATTTTGCCCATGTACCTTCGCGGAGCAAGAAACGTGACAAGGCTGCCTTAACCACATTTGCCGTCACAGTATTATCGCCATCGTTAAAGTTACCGATGTTTGCCGCAGCGTATTCCAATCTTGCTACGATACTGTCTGCCACTTCTGCACGTGGTGTACGTGGTCCGTAGCTTTCAGGCGAACTCTCATCAAGCACCTTATTCACCCAAGGCACATCGCCAAAGCGGTCAATAAGTTCCATATACCAGTATGCCGAGAAGAAATATCCCACCGAGCGCCAATGAGCAATTTGCGACTCTGTGAGCGCACCATCATTAAGATGACTCAACATAATGTTTATTCTACGGATATAAGAGAAGTCCCATCCACCTCCATCTGCTGTTGCTGTGATGGTTTGATAAGCATAAGGATTACGCGCATTATCGCGATGAGTCACCAGTCCACCATACCAATCGCCAGAGAATTGCGCATTCATATAGCTATTGTTAATACTTGTATGTATGGTGGTGTTCGTGAACATTGCGTAGCAAGGGTTTATAAACGCCTTAAAGTTTTCGTATTCCTTAAACGCATTCTCTTCTGTGAGGTCGGTCAAAGGATATTTCTCCAGAAAATTATCATTGCATGCCGTTAGCGTTGCTGCTGCAACACAGATGGCCGTTAATATCTTTTTCATAAGTTCTTATTATGATTAGAATGTGATACTTGCACCTAAAGAGATTGTGCGGTAATAGGGATACCCCCATGAAATGCCGTTGCTCAGAGCATTAGCTGTTGAAGATGCAGCTGTACCTTCAGGGTCATAACCTTGTGGCAGACTACTGAATGTTGCCAGGTTTTCTATACTTAGATAGAATTTAGCATCTTGCAAGAAGACTTTTTTCACCCATTCTTTAGGAAGGGTATAGGCTAGTGTGATATTCTTTATACGCAGGTAAGCTGCATTTTGCAGATACTTATCACTCACACGGGTGTTTGAGCCCACATTGTTTCCTTGGTCATAAATGCGGAATAGCTTACTATCCGGATTCACAGGCACCATATAGTCGTTGCTTGTAGGTGTAGTGTACTGGAATTAGTTGACAGCTTTTATGGTTAAATACTCCTTATGTTGACAAACTTCATCCTTATGTTAGATTGAGGTTGTCAGCGTTTTCTCTAAAGCGCAGTTTGGGTTGACAGCTGCCATCCACATGAAAAGTTTATCTTTCTTCATTATCTGTTGACATAAACATTTTCTTACAGATCGTAATCTTTTTCGGTACTTTTCACAAGAACCTTTGTCTCTACATCATATAACCCAAGTCTATAATACCTAATAACTATAAATAAATGTTTAACCTAAACACTGCTAACATGACAGTACACGTAAATTTAAGGTACTACCTTACAGTACTATTCGTTTGCCTGTCTGCGCTCTGTGCAGAAGCCCAAACACAAGTGGTTACAATCAACATGAAGAATGCCTCACTTAGGCAAGTGTTCAAAGCGATAGAGCAACAGACCACCTATCGCATTTCTTATCGCAACGAAGTGATAGATGATCGTGCAGACATCAATATCAACCGCAAGAAAGCTCCCGTAGGAAAGGTTCTCGATGATGCTTTCAAGGGACGTAGTCTGACATATTCCATTATCTCTTCCCGCTCAATTGTCATTACAAACCGCAACACCAAAGACGCGGGCAGCAAACATAGCACGACGAGCAATATCATCACAGGCGTGGTTAAAGACGCTACAGGAGAGCCCATCATTGGGGCTACCATCAAGGTAAAAGGTTCTGACGCAGGCGCAATAACCGATATCGACGGTAGATTCAGCATTAATGCCGAGCCCGAGAGCAAACTTATAATCACCTATGTGGGCTTTGCAGACCGCGAACTGACGGCTTCTTATAACATGGATATTACCATGGCAGAAAATACGGAGGCATTGGACGAGGTGGTTGTTGTGGGTTACGGCACCATGCGCAGGGCAGACATGACGGGTGCCATATCGTCTGTGAACACAGCCGAGCTGGCAAAACGCACGACGACAAATCCCGCAGAAGCTCTCCAAGGAAAGATTGCCGGTGTAAGCATCATGAAGAGTGGCGGAAACGCGGGTGCAGGCATACAGGTAAAAATACGCGGTGTAAAGACTTTCGGAGACAACACACCTCTTTATATTATAGATGGTTTTCCCGGCGACATCGAGAATGTCAATCCGCAGGATATCGAGTCCATGCAAGTGCTGAAAGACGGTGCGGCCGCAGCCATCTATGGTTCTGTTGCCGCAAACGGCGTGGTACTTATAACAACCAAGAACGGCAAGAACGGCAACTTAAAAATAGACTTCCACTCATACCTAAGTTTTACAGACATTGCAAAAAAATTGGAGATGCTCAATGCCAACGAATACAAGCAGGTGCATCGTGCCATGTACGATAATTACAATGCCCAGAACCCCGGACACTCCGTTTCTCTTCCTGCCTATATCACCAAAGAGACCGGCGTGGATACCGACTGGCAGGATGCCGTGGAACGCAGCGGACTGTCTCAAAACTACATGATAAGCCTGCGCGGTGGTTCGGACAAGGCTCTTTATGCCGTATCTTACAACCACGCATACGACAGGGGCATTTTTATCGGCAATGATTTCAGACAGGATAACGTGCGAATGAAACTGCAGATGAAAAAGGCTTTTATGACCTTTGACGCCAACCTCAACTTCAAATACGCAAATGGTCATCAGCCACAGTATTCACTGAAGGAGATGTACATGATCTCACCACTCGTACCCATCTACAACGAAACGGAAAAGTACGGATATGGACTAACCAACTTTGATGGTATTCCCAACAACCGCAACATCATGGCGGATCACCACTACAAGAAATCGGACGGGCGCGCTTACCACACAGATGCCAACATTGCCGTGACGTTTGACATTACTAAAGGATTCTCTTTCAAAAGCAGCTATTCATACAGAGGCGAGCACGGACGCACAACATATCATGCACCTGACTATATTGCAGACATCAAAGGCAAAAACGAATATCCTCTCAATTCCGAAGGCAGTAATTACTGGGAAGAGCAGGTGTGGGACAATGTTCTTAACATGAATAAAACTTTCGGCAAACACAAAATCGATGCCATGGTGGGATCATCGCTCACGGGGCGTAAATACACATGGAACAGCGTTTCTGTGGAGGGCAAAACTATTGTATACAAGGTAGAAGATGGGAAACTCGTTACGACACAGAAGCCTGCAGGATTTCTCTCTACGGCATTTGAAACGATCAACGCCGGCAAAGGGGGCACGTACAGCGGTAGCGGTTCTAATTGGAAGTATAATCGCGTTTCATTCTTCGGACGATTGAACTACAATTATACAGACCGTTATCTGATGCAATTTACCATGCGTACAGATGGTTCTTCCAAGTTTGGCAGTGGCAGTCGTTGGGGCACATTCCCTTCATTGGCACTTGGGTGGCGCGTCACCGAAGAGTCTTTCTTTCCCAAACATACAGCCATAAGCAACCTGAAACTTCGTGCGAGTTGGGGTAAACTGGGTAATGAGAATGCCTTGGGATATTATGATTTCCTGGCACGCATCACGACCAACAACACCATGTACCAAGGCTATGTACGCGGTACAGGAAACACGGCATGGCCCGGCAGCATTGCTACCGGACTCGAAAATCGCGATCTGAAGTGGGAAACTACAGAAACAAAAAATATCGGTGTAGATTTTGGCCTATTCGACAATCATCTCTCCGGCAGCATCAACTTTTACCGCAACGAGACCAGCGACCTACTCATTACAAAAGAAATGGCACCAAGCACCGGACTCGACAGTCCTGTATTGAACGTTGGCAAAATGCGCAACACAGGTGTAGAGTTTGAAGTGAACTGGAATCACAGCATCGGCAAACTTCAATACAATGCAGGTTTCAACCTAAGTACCGTGAGCAACAAAGTGGTAGAACTGGCAGATAAGTCTCAGGTGCTTTATGGAGAAGGACTGAAATTCGGCTCAGAGCATTTTCCGACTCAGACTCATGTAGGTAAACCTATCGGTGCCTTTTATCTCTATCAGGCAGACGGTATCTTCCAGACAACAGAAGAGGTGGCAAGACATGCCGATGCCAACGGCAAACCCATACAACCCAACGCTCAACCCGGAGACATGCGCTTTAAAGATCAGAACGGTGATGGTCTACTTAATGAAGAGGATAAAGTGTACTCTGGAACAGGTATTCCGAAAGTTGAAGCCAACATCAACTTTGACGCGACATATAGGGGCATAGACTTCTCATTTGTAATAGGAAGTGGCTGGGGACACAAGATTTACAACGGCAACAAGTATTTCTACGAGGCAATGAACTCCGGCTCAAATATGCTACGTTCTACACTCCAGGCATGGACTCCAACAAACACACAGACCAGTGTACCAAGAGCCGTATATCAAGATCCCAACGGCAATAGTCGTGAGTCTACACGCTTTTTAGAAAGTGGCGATTTCATACGTCTGCGGCAAATACAACTGGGTTATACTTTCCCATCTGTACTCACCCACAAATTTTATCTTGACAAGTTGCGTATCTACGCAAGTGCAGAAAACCTCCTCACCATTACGGGTTATGACGGGATAGACCCTGAATTTTCTCGCAACAGTGTGCTCAATGCCGGCATCGACAAACTGATTTACCCGTTTACACGTTCCTTCACTATCGGTGCACAGATAACCTTCTGATGAAACAAGAAAAGAATACCATCATTTAAAAACAAAGAATTCATTATGAAAAAAATAGCATATACAGTTGCCGTCCTAATGACGCTTACACTCACGGCATGCGAAGACTATCTGACACTAAGTTCACCCGATGGCCTTACATCAGATTCGTTTTGGAGAGACAAGACTGACGTGGAGTCGGCGTTGTCTGCAGCTTATTCACAACTCTACTTTATGGACTACAGCAGTGACAGATGGAGCATGAGCGAAGTAATCTGGCCTGTGGAAGCCTATCGAGAAGACATAATAAAGATGGGCAGCGACGCGATGAACTACCAAAACTGGGTAGACCTATACAACTATACCTTTACCAATGGAAACTCACAAGTTTCTTCCTATTGGAGACATCTCTATCGAGGTATTAACTTCGCCAATCAGATTTTGGAGAAATCGAAGAAAGTGCCGGCAGCCAAACTGCCCGACACAGAAAGGGAACAACTCATGGCAGAAGCTCATTTCCTGAGAGCTTACTATCACATGCGGCTCTTACTCAACTGGAAAGAAATCATCATTCGCGACCAGTATATCACTTCTGGAGAGCCTTCGGCACTCGACAAGGCCCTCTCCTCCCGTACCGCGTGCTGGGACTTTGTGGTTCAAGACTTGAACGCAGCCACGGCTTTACCCGAAAGTCACAGCATAGAAAATATCGGAAGAGCCACTCGAGGCGCAGCCTATGCTTACTTAGGATGGGCTTATCTTACACGCGCAGCAGAAGAGAATCAAGCTAAAGACGATCATCTGAGAAAGGCTATAGATGCCTTCAATAAAGTCACGGGTTATGAACTGAATCCCAATTTTGCAGACATGTTCAATGGGCAGAGCGAAAACTCAAAGGAATCTATCTTTGAAATGCAGTTCACACTCAACGACGCAAATGGTGCAAACTACCGCACACAGATGCACCGATGGATAGGCTGCAGCGAACTAATGGGATGGGATGAAATACTTCCGGCTAAAGCTCTGATGGACGAGTTTATGAAAGAAGGCAAGATTGCTACCGATGCCGAATACGACAACCGCCTGTATGCAACGATCTTCTATCAGTGCGATTACTGGAATGCGCCCGAAGGCCGAGTTTATGGCAAGAAGTACGACGATTGGTTTACCGAAGATGGGAAAGCGTACAACCGCCCTGCTTTCAGGAAGTTCATGCCAGCAACGATAGAAGAACTCGGTATGGACGAAACGGCTGTCAACATACCACTTATGCGCTACGCAAATGTGCTGCTGATGAAGGCTGAAGCCTTAAACCAAATAGGAGAAACGGCACAAGCCGTTAAAATCATCAATGAGGTAAGAAAGGTGCATGGCAATATGCCTGCCATGAAAGGTAGTTCAAAAGCAGAAGTTCAAGCACAGATAGAACACGAAAGAGCTATCGAGTTTCCTTTAGAGAATTTGCGTTTCTACGATTTACGCCGCTGGGGAAAACTGGAGGCTGTGATGAAGGCCGATGGACGCAAGAACTTTACAGAAGAAGCACACGCTTTCTACCCTGTTCCACAGACTGAAATAAACGCCAACGGACTCGTCAACTAAGAAAGTACGTCAGAACATGCTTAAAATTGTCTGCATCATGCTGGGAGGAATTCTTACGGGATTTATATTCCGCAAGTACAGTCTGAATT
>CAUURC010000085.1:0-11645 GCA_963547405.1 uncultured Prevotella sp. | reverse complement strand
GCAACTCGCATCATCTGCAGTTCCAGTTCAACGTGTATGAACTGGTGAAAGCCGTAGATAAACAGAAGTTGCATCTGACGGATGAGTTGCTGAAGATTTGGGCCGACTGCCTGGAATTGGAAACGGAACTGAACAAGCAGGCCACGGCAACGGTACAGACCGAGCAGATGAAAGCGCTCGACAAGCAGCGTGACGACTTGCTGACCAACCTCTTCGGTGTGGTGCGGGCGCAATTGAAATCGCCGGTGCAGGCGGTACGCGACGCGGCAAAAGCGTTGGACAAGGCGTTTGGCGTCTATACCGGCATACAATTCAAGGCTGTCGACGCGGAAACGGCCGAGGTGCGCGGATTGCTGAAAGATTTGGAGCGGTTTGGCAGTGAGGTGACGGCACTGGGACTGGCTCCGGTCACGGCACAGTTGAAGACCGTGAATGACGAATTTCAGCAGACCTACACCACGCGGCAGGAGAAGGCTGTAGAGCAGAAATTGCCCGCATTGGCCGATGTTCGTCCGCAAACCGACGCTGTCTTTGCCGCCGTTTGCCGCTACATCGAAGCCAGCTACCTCTTTGCCACGACCGACGAAGACCGCACGCTGATTGAGCGACTGGTAGACCGTATGAACCAAGAAGGCGAGCACTTTAAGACCTCGCACAAACAGAGCATGGCGCAGAAGAAGGCGGCTCCACGGCCTACGGCCAAAGAGAAGGAGGAAATGCTAAAGAAAGGCTTCGCGGCCTTGGAAGAGCGGTTGAAATTGGAAAAAGGCAGTCTGTCGTTTACGGGCAAGACCGAGGGCAGAGGATCGAAGCGGCACTATCAGTTGGCCATCAAAGGTCAGACAGAACCGGACGGCAAACCCAAAACGATGTGGGTGGGCATGAACAAGGACGGATCGCTCTTTCCTTTTGAAAAGACAAAGACGACAACGACGAAGCCGGCGGTAGGGCCGAAGCCGTGAGGAGGTTGTGAGGGTGTGATGGTGTAAGGGTGTGGGGATGAATAGTTACCCTTTTCGTCCACAGACATTTTTACACCCCGACACCCTCACCCCCCAACAACTTAAATATATATACGCGGCGGCGTATACCTTTAGTGTATGTATCTCTCTAAATCTCAAAATAGTGCGGACTGTGTTGTGAAACACGGCCCGCGTTTTTTGTTTTGTGCCTTCGGCCAAGACGTTCTGGCGAATTCAATCTTTAATATCGGTAATCTCAACACGATTTTCTAAAACATTTAACATCATCCAGCCCTTTCGATGGATTCTTTCGTAAAGATGTATGGCAACATGTCCCATCGTGCGACGCAGATTGAGCTCCACCATGGGATTGATTCTGCCATCTCGCAAGAGCATCATGTCGATGCCCAATGGGCCAGTGTAGTGGCCTGCGAGAATTTGTTTTAACTCCAACATGATGGTTTTTATCACACAATCCAGTAGATTGAGGTCGGTGTAGGCTGCCAAATAGCGGCGTTTGTATTCTTCCGCTTCCAAGAGGTTGCCAAGGTAGGCGCCGTTTTGTGCTTTGAAAATGCTAAGTCCGAGGTAGTGTATGTCGGTAGGTGTCATCTCGAACTCAACGCCAAAATCGACGACCTTGTCGGCCCGGTAGGGTTCGATCATGATGCTGCCTTGGGTGCGGATAATGTTTTTAATCCAGTTTTGCTGATAGGGGTCTACGTATATATCGTTCGCGTTGCCGGTAGCAGAAGATTGGCGCGATGGTTCTAACAGCCTTACCCCTCGCCCACTGCTGCTCCATGGCGCCTTTACAACGTAGTCGGTGCCCGGACGAAGCGTGTCGTGGAGTTGTGCGTAGTTTGAAAATTGTCGGGCTTCGACCACTGTGTTCGGTATATTCCGAAAGATGGGAATCAGTTTTTCGGCCGCCCAGAAGCGTGCGCTCATCGTTCGCACATTTTCTAAATATGCCTCATCCGGCAATATGGCAGCCAGAGAAGGCCGGATGGCAAGCATATCCGTTCGCAGTTGTTTATCGATTCCCCAGCAGTCGACCTGCGTAATACGTGTGGCACGCTCGTCGGTTGCCAACATTTGCGGAGTAATAAAAGTCGGATAGCAGGATTCGTTTCTTTCGTTTCCAGTTGCTTTTATCCCCAGCATTTCACCATGGGCTTTGGCCCGATCAATATGATTCACAAGAATCATATCATCGTGGTCTGCCCAAATGACGGGGAGGAAATCGAAGGTGCGCTTGAGTTGCGCAACGGCCTTCGGTGGCGTAAACGGGCAGCGATTGATCGCAAGCGAAAGATCGTGCTCCGGATTGAATACATGTAATTTCACACTGCAAAGGTAGCAAAAGTCTACTGCGGCAGAGTCTTTTCTACGAAAGAATCATAAAAAATAATCGTTTTTTTGTAATCTAGAGTTTGCAATTTCGCAAATAGTTACTACCTTTGCATGGATCATTAACAAAATAGCCGAAGTATTATATGGAAGCCTTTTTTCGGACTCACTCCTATTTAGTAGAACATACAAACGTCAAGGTCCGTCGCAGCCTTATGGATGAGATTGATTGGAACGACCGTATGATTGGGATAAAAGGCACTCGTGGTGTTGGCAAAACCACTTTTTTATTGCAATTTGCCAAAGAGAAATACGGAGCGCACGATAGAAGATGTTTATACATCAATATGAATAACTTCTATTTTCAAGGGCAAGGAATAGCTGAGTTTGCCGCCGAATTCGTGAATCATAATGGCAAAGTTCTGTTAATTGATCAAGTCTTCAAACAGCCCGACTGGAGCATGGAACTTCGGAAATGCTATGATTTATTTCCTAACCTCCAGATTGTTTTTACAGGCTCGAGCGTAATGCGACTGAAAGATGAGAACCCAGAGCTTAATGGTATTGTTAAGAGCTATAATCTTCGAGGCTTTTCTTTTCGCGAGTTTCTCAATCTCCAGACAGGTAATTCTTTTCCGGCCTATTCTCTCCAAGAGATTCTTCAGTCGCACGAGCAAATCGTCAAGAGCATATTACCCAAGGTGAGTCCTTCGGCCTATTTTATGAATTATATTCATCATGGTTTTTATCCTTTCTTTTTGGAGCAACGCAACTTCTCTGAAAATTTATTGAAAACGATGAATATGATGACCGAAGTTGATATTCTTCTCATCAAACAGATAGAGCTAAAATATCTTACGAAAATCAAGAAACTTTTCTATTTATTGGCCGTCGAAGGTTCAAAGACTCCCAATATCAGCAATCTGGCACATGACATTGAAACCAGCCGAGCCACGGTTATGAACTACATCAAGTATCTGGCCGATGCCCGACTTATCAATATCATTTATCCCGTGGGCGAAGATTTTCCCAAAAAGCCGAGTAAGATTATGATGCACAACTCGAATCTGATGTACGCTATCTATCCGATTCAGGCCGACACACAAGATTTAATGGAAACATTCTTCGTTAATTCGCTTTGGAAAGACCATACCGTAAACCAAGGCAGCAAAGAGCATTTCTTTATTGTTGACGAAAAAATGAAGTTCCGCATCTGTGACGCGCAATCCGATCAAAAGATTAGATATAACTCGGATACAATCTACGCACGCTACCACACAGAGATTGGAAAAGGTTGCCAAATTCCACTTTGGCTTTTAGGCTTTCTATATTAATTTACACCAAGTATCAAAGACATTTATATACATTCATTTTAATTTAAATAAAAAATGGCTAAAGAAAAAAAGTTTATGACGTGTGATGGTAACACCGCTGCTGCACATGTGAGCTATATGTTCACCGAAGTAGCTGCCATCTACCCTATTACTCCGTCATCCCCAATGGCAGAGCATGTTGACGAATGGGCAGCCAAGGGTCGTAAGAATCTCTTCGGTCAGACTGTCTCTATTCAGGAAATGGAATCAGAAGGCGGTGCTGCCGGTGCTGTTCATGGATCGCTCCAGGCTGGTGCGCTGACATCTACCTACACAGCTTCTCAAGGTTTGCTCTTGATGATTCCTAATATGTATAAGATTGCCGGTGAATTGCTGCCATGCGTATTCAACGTATCAGCCCGTACATTGGCCTCTCACTCACTCTGTATTTTTGGTGATCACCAAGATGTGATGGCTTGCCGTCAAGCAGGCTTCGCTATGTTCTGCTCTGGTTCAGTGCAGGAAGTAATGGATCTTTCTGCCGTTCCTCACCTTGCGACACTGAAGACAAGCGTTCCTTTCATCAACTTCTTCGACGGCTTCCGCACTTCCCATGAGTATCATAAAGTTGAAACCATGGATATGGAAGATATACGTCCTTTGGTTGATATGGAAGCTGTAAAGCGTTTCCGTGATCGTGCCCTCTCTCCGGAGCGCCCCGTCACACGAGGTACTGCAGAAAATCCGGAGACATTCTTCACACATCGTGAAGCCTCTAACCAATATTACGATGCTATTCCCGAAGTAGTAGAGAGCTATCTTGGTGAGATTTCCAAGATTACCGGTCGTGAATATCACCTATTCAACTACTATGGCGCAGAAGACGCAGAGAATGTAATCATCCTGATGGGTTCTGCAACAGAACCGGCTCGCGAGGCTATCGATTACCTCAACAAGCAAGGCAAGAAGGTCGGTATGATCGCAGTTCACCTCTATCGTCCGTTCTCTGTTGACTTCCTGAAGAAGGCCCTTCCTGCAACCGTTAAGCGTATTGCCGTTCTCGATCGTACAAAAGAACCGGGAGCAGAGGGTGAACCATTGTATCTTGATGTTAAGTCTGCCCTCTACAATGACGAGCGCAAGCCATTGATCGTTGGTGGTCGCTATGGTCTCGGCTCTGCAGACACGACTCCGGCCAAGATTGTTGCCGTATTCAAGAACCTTGAATTGCCCACTCCAAAAGACCACTTTACGGTTGGTATCGTTGATGACGTTACCTTCACATCTCTTCCGGAAGAAGAAGAAATCCCAATGGGTGGCGATGGCATGTTCGAAGCAAAATTCTTCGGTCTTGGTTCTGACGGAACCGTTGGTGCCAACAAGAACTCTGTTCAGATTATCGGTAACAACACCAACAAGTATTGCCAAGCATATTTCTCATACGACTCTAAGAAGTCTGGTGGTTTCACTTGCTCTCACCTTCGTTTCGGCGATGATCCCATCCACTCTTCATACTTGGTAAATACGCCTAACTTCGTTGCTTGCCACGTTCAGGCTTATCTGCACATGTACGACGTGACACGCGGTTTGCGCAAGAACGGAACATTCCTTCTGAATACAATCTTCGAAGGTGAGGAATTGATTAACTTCATTCCCAACAAGGTAAAACGTTGCTTTGCAAAGAACAATATTAAGGTTTACTATATCAACGCTTCTAAGATTGGTCAGGAAATTGGTTTGGGCAATCGCACCAATACAATCCTTCAATCAGCATTCTTCCGCATAACAGGTGTTATTCCTGTAGAGTTGGCCGTTGAGCAGATGAAGGCCTTCATCGTGAAGTCTTATGGTAATAAGGGTGAAGATATTGTCAATATGAACTATGGGGCTGTAGACCGTGGTGGCGAATATAAGGAATTGGCTGTCGATCCTGCATGGGCAGAACTGGCTGACGACAACAACAACATTGACGACGCACCTGATTTCATCAAGGAGTTGGTTCGTCCGATAAACGCACAATCTGGTGACCTTCTGAAAGTTTCAGACTTTGTTAAGTTCGACACAATAGACGGAACTTGGCAGAATGGCACTTCAGCATTCGAAAAGCGTGGTGTAGAAGCATTTGTTCCTGTTTGGAATGCCGACAACTGTATCCAGTGTAACAAGTGTGCTTACGTTTGTCCTCACGCTTCTATCCGTCCATTCGTTTTGGATGAGCAAGAGGCTGCTAAATTCGACGGCCAAACCATCGATGTACTCGCTCCCAAGACTCTGAAAGGCATGAACTTCCGTATTCAGGTTTCCGTACTCGACTGTCTCGGTTGTGGCAACTGTACTGATGTCTGCCCGGGCAAGAAGGGTGAGAAGGCTTTGCGCATGATTCCATTCAATGTGGATGCTCCCGAAATGATTAAGGAGTCGCAGACTTGGAACTATCTTGTTAAAAACGTTACTTCAAAACAACATCTTGTTGATATCAAACAGAGCCCGAAGAACTCACAGTTTGCTCAACCATTGTTTGAGTTCTCCGGTGCGTGTGCCGGTTGTGGTGAGACTCCATACGTGAAGTTGATTTCTCAACTCTTCGGCGATCGTGAGATGATTTCCAACGCAACTGGTTGTTCTTCTATCTACTCTGCTTCCATACCTTCCACTCCCTATACAACCAATGCCAACGGCCAGGGTCCTGCGTTTGACAACTCGCTGTTTGAGGACTTCTGCGAATTTGGTTTAGGTATGGCACTTGGTAACAAGAAGATGAAAGAGCGCATTGTGAAATTGCTGAATGAAGCAACGACACATGAAATCTCTGCCGAGTTCAAGGCCGCTGCAGAGAAATGGATTGCAGGCAAAGATGACGCCGACGCTTCTAAGGAAGCTGCCGCAGAACTCAAGCCTCTGATTGCCGCAGGTGCGGAAGCAGGCTGCCCAATCTGTGCAGAGCTCAAGACACTCGATCACTATCTTGTAAAGCGTAGTCAGTGGATTATCGGTGGTGACGGTGCTTCTTACGATATCGGTTACGGAGGTCTCGACCATGTTCTTGCTTCAGGCGAAGATGTGAATATTCTCGTTCTTGATACCGAGGTTTACTCCAATACCGGCGGTCAGAGCTCTAAGTCTACTCCACTTGGCGCTATCGCGCAATTTGCAGCTCAAGGTAAGCGCATCCGCAAGAAAGACCTCGGTCTGATGCAGACAACCTACGGCTATGTCTACGTTGCACAGATTGCTATGGGAGCCGACAATGCACAAACATTGAAAGCCATCCGCGAAGCAGAAGCCTATCCAGGTCCATCTCTGATTATCGCTTACGCACCCTGTATCAACCATGGTATCAAGGGTACCAAGAAGATGAAGAGAAGCATGGGTACCAGCCAACGCGAGGAAGAACTGGCCGTAGCATGTGGCTACTGGCATTTGTGGCGCTACGACCCACGCCTTGCGGACGAAGGTAAGAATCCGTTCCAACTCGACTCTAAGGCTCCGAATTGGGAAGAATTCCAAGACTTCCTCATGGGCGAAGTTCGCTACTCTTCTGTAGCAAAAGCTTATCCCGAAGAAGCTGCCGAACTCTTCTCACAGGCAGAAAAGATGGCTAAGCTCCGCTATCAGGCTTATGTTCGCAAGAGCAAGGAAGACTGGTCTGAGCAGCTCTAATTGAAAAGACTTGTTCTTCAGTAATATAAGAACAAATTTAACGACATGTAAAAAGGCAATCTTTAATCGGATTGCCTTTTTCTGTTTATCTTAATCCCATAGAGGATACGCTAATTCCAATAAAAATGATGAGCGTACCCCTACGAAAGACAGATTTAGACAAAAAATAATGAGCATACCCCTACGAAAGACAGATTTAAACAAAAAATGAAAATCCTACCCCTACGAAAGATAGATTCAGACAAAAAATGATGATCGTACCCCTACGAAAGATAAAATCGGATAGAATATGAAAAAATCATTAGAAGCTGATGAGTTTATTGCTCACTAACTATATAACACTTTTCTTATTGTCCCAACTCCTTCTTTTTCATTGATTGTAAATGGATTGATGAGGTTTTTATATAAATGTTTAGAACAATATTGATTATTATATCAAAAAAGCAAATACAAATCATCAATTCTTATCTGAATATAGTACATTTGCAATTATATATTATACTTATATATAAAAACTTCATCAATCCATTGGAATTACAATGACAAAAAAGTTTTTTTTTACAGCATTAGCATTGATTGTTGCGATATCCATAAACGCGCAGACATTTACAGAATGGCATGATTTGGAAGTCAACGAAATCAATCGATTCCCACTCCACACAAACTATTTTTGCTATGAGTCACGTGAGAAAGCTCTGGCCAATAGCATGGAAAGTTCAGCAAACTATTTGTCCCTCGATGAAAGTTGGTTATTTCATTGGGTGAATGATGCAGACCAACGACCTGCGGATTTTTATAACATCAACTATAATGATACCCAGTGGAGGCTCTTCAAAAGTCCTGCTATTTGGGAACTGAACGGATATGGATATCCGGTCTATGTCAATGTTGGCTATGCCTGGAGAGGACTTTTCGAAAATAATCCTCCGGAAGTGCCAATCAAAGACAATCATGTAGGTTCGTATCGTGGATGGGTGAAACTACCAGAACAGTTCGATGGCAAACAAGTGATAATCCATTTCGGCTCTGTTACATCAAACATATATCTATGGGTGAACGGACACTTCGTTGGTTATGCGGAAGATAGTAAGGTTGCAGCCGAATTTGACATCACGCCTTATTTACGCCGTGGCCGCAACTTGATAGCTTTTCAAATATTCAGATGGTCAGATGGTTCTTACTGTGAAGATCAAGATTTCTGGCGTTTAAGTGGTATCGGACGGTCATGTTATCTTTATACACGCAACAAGAATATCCAAATAACCGATCAACGCATTACCCCCGACTTGGACAGCCTCTATCAAAACGGTTCGCTCATGATTTCAACCCAGGTGAAAGGTAAGGCTACTGTCGAATACGAGCTGCTTGACAAGAATCAAAACCTCATTGCCAGCCAAACAATAGAGCTGAGCGGAAAAGAGAATAATGCGGATGCATATTTTTCAGACCTCCGGATTAAGCATTGGACAGCCGAAACACCTTATTTATATACATTATTGACAACGCTTAAACAAGGCGACAAAGTCATTGCCGTTGTCCCACAAAAGGTAGGATTCCGCAAAGTTGAAATAAAGAATACTCAACTTCTTGTCAATGGCAAACCAATTTTAATCAAAGGAACCAATCGCCATGAAATGGATCCCGATGGTGGATATAGAGTAACAAGAGAACGAATGATTCAAGACATTAAGATCATGAAACGTCTGAATATCAACGCGGTCCGCACCAGCCACTACCCTAACGATCCACAATGGTATGATCTTTGCGACGAATACGGGCTCTATGTCGTAGCTGAAGCCAATCAAGAAAGTCACGGATTAGGCTACGATTCAACTTCATTAGCCAAGAAGCCGGAATTTGGTCTTCAAATTCTGCAACGCAATCAGCATAATGTTTCCATGTTTTATAACCACCCCAGCATTATCGCGTGGAGCCTCGGCAACGAAACCGTTGATGGTCCTAACTTCACCACAGCCTATAATTGGGTTAAAAGTCAGGATACAAGCCGCCCTGTTCAATTTGAGCAAGCGGGTAAAGACGGAACTAACACGGATATCTACTGCCCGATGTATCTCCCCGTAGATGAATGCGAAAAGCATCTTAAAAGCAATCTCACCCGTCCGTTTATCCAATGCGAATATAATCATACCATGGGTAACTCGGGTGGAAACCTAAAAGAATATTGGACACTTATCCGAAAATATCCGAACTTTCAGGGAGGTTTCAATTGGGACTTTGCCGACCAAGCCTTGCACCGAAAGCCAGACTTCAAACCCGAACGTAGCGTAGCTGATTACGACAGCATCGCAAGTGACGCGCTACGCTATTATGGTCGGCGCATGCGATTAATTCATCAATACGCCTACGGAGGCGATTTCAAGCCAGAGGATCCGTCAGACAACAACTTCAACTGCAACGGAATCATTGGTCCCGACAGACAGTTGAATCCCCACGCTTATGAAGTGGCTTATCAATATCAAAATATATGGGTGTATCCTTCCGGTTGGTTGAACAATGGAAAGATAAAAATATACAACGAGTATTTCTTCCGCGATCTAAGCAATGTGAAGTTAGAATGGTCATTACTGGAGAATGGCAAAGTCGTTCAACAAGGAGAAATTCAAGATTTAAACATTCAACCTCGACAGCTAAAGGAATATACGCTCCCGATAAGAACAGATTGTAAAGGCGAGCTATTGTTAAACGTTGATTTCAAATTGAAAAAAGCCGAGCCTCTGATGGCTGCCGGACAAACGATTGCCTACCAACAACTGAATCAATTCAAGGCGAATCCCGTCATGGTTGAGGCACTTCAAGAAGGAGAAAAAGTAAAAATTAAACAAACGAAAAAGAGTCCTTATGTAGAAGTAAAGTTTAAAACAGCCAGCATAAAGATTGATTGCCAAACCGGTTGGATTACAGAATATAAGGCAAATGGAAAATTCGACCAGAATATTCCTACAATCAGACCCAACTTCTGGCGTGCCGTAACAGACAATGATATGGGAGCAAATCT
Organism: uncultured Prevotella sp.; assembly: GCA_963547405.1. GTDB lineage: Bacteria > Bacteroidota > Bacteroidia > Bacteroidales > Bacteroidaceae > Prevotella. The sequence continues at coordinate 1,341 of CAUURC010000085.1, read as the reverse complement.
GCAGAACACACTCAACGTATGGCGCCATCCACAGCTCAACCTTACAGATATTAAGGTAACAAAGCATGGCCAAGCCAATCCTTCTATCATTGTTTTCTACGAATTGGCAGAACTAAATACAACTCTGCAAATGGAATATACATTATACCAAGATGGCGCACTGAAGGTAAAAGAACACATGATTCCACATGCAAACACAGAACTCCCCGATCTTCTGCGCTTCGGTGTAACTCTTCAACTACCTTTCGACATGGATAAAAGCAAATACTACGGCCGTGGCCCCATTGAGAACTACGCCGACCGAAAGGATTGTATGCGCTTGGGCATTTACTCACAGACGGCCTACGACCAGTTCTTCCCATACATTCGCCCACAAGAAACAGGAACGAAAAGTGACATTCGTTGGTGGGAGCAATGCTCAAAGAATGGCAAAGGAATTAGAATAACAACCGCTACGGGCCGGCCATTCTATGCTTCAGCACTACACTACGACATGGAACAACTTGATGAAGCAGAACAAAAACAGCAACAGCACTTCTATAATATCAGGCGCTCTGCCTATACAAACCTGTTCCTTGATGGCGAACACGCTGGTGTAGGCGGCACAAACAGCTGGGGACAGCTTCCCCTTGAAAAATACAGAGTGCGCTGCAATGAGAAAACTTTTGAATTTATCATTCGCCCCATTCAATAATCAGCAGTCGCTGTTTTATTAAAACTCCCGGACGCTTCCATTGAAACGTCCGGGAGCTTTTTATTAAATTAGTCGAGAGTTTTTATTGAAGAATGACACTGAAACAAATTTACAAAAGGCTAAAAATGCTTACGTTATTTCAAAATAATTACACATCGGCCGGAAATACGCGATTCTACGACGACTTCTATATTTCGTTTATAATCAATCAATTAACTAAAAACACACCACTATTTAGCCAAGATTAGCACGCAAAAGCATAGCTTTTACCCGCTAATTGCAGCCCTTTTACACGACAAAAGCTATGCTTTTAGCTCGTAAAAGTGTAGCTTTGAGCGGGTAAAAGCGTATCAATGGGCGGCAAAGGTATCAAATTCATGGCTCGTGGATGCTTTTTCTACCCTAAAACAGTAAAAAAAGAGACTATCATCACGCTATTTGAACGATTTTTTCGGTCCACTTTTTAGTAATATTATTATACAAAAAGCAAGTGAATATGATATGATTTCTGTCAAGAAAAACGAAGTAAGACACTGCAAGATTAAGACTATCGCATAAATAAAAAACGTGTATTAAGAAGACTTAATACACGTTTGCGGTGCGTACGAGACTCGAACTCGTGACCTCCTGCGTGACAGGCAGGCATT
>CAUURC010000084.1:0-11721 GCA_963547405.1 uncultured Prevotella sp. | reverse complement strand
CGACGGTGTAGAGCGAACCGTCTTTGTTCACGCCCACCCAGATCGTCTTGGGCTTGCCATCCGGCTCGGTCTGCCCCTTGATGGCCAACTGATAATGCCGCTTTGAGCCTGTACCCTCCGTCTTGCCCGTAAACGACAGGCTGCCTTTTTCCAAATTCAGTCGCTCTTCCAAGGCCGCAAAACCTTTCTTTAGCATGGCGTCGTACTCGGCCTTGCGCTTGTCGCGAGCCGTTTGCGACGTGCCGGCACGATGGGCCAGCGTCATCCGACGCTTCTCGACCAGTCCGTTATACTGCGTGATGAGGTCGGACAATTTCGGCGTCTCGGGCTCGAGGTCGTCGAGCGAATCCATGCGGCGAATGACGGCATTCAGGGCCTTGTCCGTTGCCGCACGCAGCGCCTTGAGGTCGAACGTGCCCGACGGCACACCCCCTTTCAGTCGTGAGCGATAACGCTGGTCGAACTGCTCGTTGGCCGTGGCCAAACGGGTGATATGGGCCGCAGCGGCCAATTTCGTCACGGCAGCCGACAGCTCCGCGGCGCGCAGGTCGGTAATCAGGTTTTTCACCATGCCCGATTCCTTGTCGTAGTTGGCCGTCAAGAGTTTCGGATAGCGGCTCATCACGTCGTCCATCTGCCGCGCCGCCTTCCGCATGTCCGCGCTTTCCGAGCAAGCGTGCATTTCCACCAGCAACTGCAGTGACCGGTAGGCCCGGTCGCGCGCGCGGTCCAACTCCTCCAATTCCTGCGTACCCTCCTCCCGTCGCGGCTGATTCAGCGCCTTGTCTTCCTCGGCCACCGCCACCTTCAGTGGCGCCAGCACCGCCTTGATTTTCTCGATGCCCGACTCCTCGCACATGGCGATGACGTGAGAGGCAAACTGGAAGTGCTCCATGTTTTGAAGCCTGTCTTTCTCAATTGTTTTCATTTTCATGATTTTTTAAGTAAGGTTATTAAAATATAGCGTCGGGGTTCCCCGAAACGCAGTTTTTATCATTTTTTGTTCTTTGGGATACCCCGAAATGCAGTTTTCGCTGTTTTCTGCTCATCGGGGTTCCCCGAAACGCAGTTTTTATCATTTTTTGTTCTTTGGGAAGCCCCGAAATGCAATTTTCATCGTTTTCTGCTCTTCGGGATACCCCAAAATACAAATTTCGCAGTTTTTCGTTCGTTGCTCACAAGCGAAACTCTATTTTAAGCATTTTCTGCCTTTCGCTCGCGAGCGACGAACAATTACTTTATTTTTTCTTCTGTTCTACGCCTCAACAACACCATTTCTTTCATTGATGCCACACATAAGTTACGAACATGCAACAGAGCGAGGAACAGAATAGGCTGCTTTATTTGAATAATCCGTAGCCTGCGTAGAAACCAAAGAGTCTTTCATTAAAGTTACTGACCTCAGCACCATCCTTATTGAAAAACATGTCATAGGCACAATTGGGATTATACGGATAAGCACTTGACGACCAATAGTCACCGCCTTCTCCTAAAAAGTTGAAGTGACCTTGCCAATAATATCCCAAAGCAGGCAGGAAAAAGAATTCATCTATATTGGCTGGACGAGCTTTTACAGATGCATTCACAAAGCCATAAAATGTTGCTCTGTAATCAACGCCCCCGTACTGAGTGCTGCTGAATCCCGGAATGTTCGCTCTTTTTTTGAACCACATACCCCCTTGATAAAGATGCCCCATGATGCTCCAAAGCTGTGTAGCATCCCAATGCGGTTGGCCTTGCATAATATACCATATCAGTTCGTTGATATTAGGCAAGGTACTGAAAAAGGCTGTACCTGCTGGTGTGGAAACGCCATTGCCATAATATACTGGATTATACCAACGATTTGGGTCTGCACTTGTCGGGAAGTTTGAATTATAGCCCGACAATAGTGTAGGCTGATGGTGATTAGCAGAATTCCATTCGTGTCCAGCCCAATAATTTTGCTGCGCATCCCACATGAAGTAATGATGTCCTGGATAATCGGTCGGGGTGAGGTTGGCAGTGATGTCGTGGATTTTTCCCTCGCCGCAGGTGAAGGCAGTCAGCGTTTTTGTGATTGTGCCCTCAACATTGGTTGTGGGGTCTTTGATGGTATAGCCAATGGTGAAGTTGTAGGTGCCGGGAGCGATGACCATGTAGGCTGCATTCTTGGCCACACTAGCCACCGTATTATCCAGCGGGAAGTTGGTGGTGGCAAGCGTGATCGTGTTGGAACTATTTGCTACGGGCGCATTGCCGATAATAGAGCCGTTTGCGATATTGAATGTGCCCGCAATGGGCTTGTCGGCGGTAATGGTTACTTTGGTGAGATAGATGTTCTTGCCCAAGTCCACGTTCATGCAACGGGGCAGGAAACAGAGGTAGGAGGACTTGTGGTCGAGCGTGAATTTATAGGCGTTACCAGCGCCTTGGCGGTTGGCAGTGGCGACACCTAAATCGCCCGCCTCGCCGGCATGATCGAAGTTGTTGGGCGTAGTCTGCGTTTGCGCTGCCTTGATTTCAACTTGTGGCGTGCCGGTGATAGCTATGTTGGTATAGATGACGTCGTGCGTTGCGCCCGTGTAGGTGCCGTTTAGGGCGAACATGGCCTGGGCCTTATTGGCTGCTACCGGGAAGGTTGCGACACCGCTTTGTTGCCAAGTGCTTGCATCGTCTTTTACCCATACCTGGTCCGTGGTAGCCCAGTTCACCTTTGCGCCCGCGCCTTGCGCGTGGTCTACGATCACTGTACGCGTTGTGGTGCTCGGATTGGTCTCGCCGCTGAATACAGTTGTTCCGGCAGGAGTACCGTTAGTGCCTTGCTGTTCAGTCTTCGCTTCGTCGTTGGCACAGCCTGCTGCAATGAGCGTCATGACCAGCAGCATGCTAGCTTGAAATAGTTTTATTGTTTTCATATCGTTCTTTTTAACTTCAATTAGTCGTTGTTACTCTTTATGATTAATATTTCCAGGAAGCATTGAAGCAGTTTTCATTTGAAGAGAAATCATCATCTTCCTCAAACCACCCCTGCTTGGCATCGCCACCACCGCTACCCGGTCCAACCGTACCGGCATTACCACTGGCCTGCAGAATGCTTTCTGAGGCAATACAAAGTACTTCGCTCACAGGCTTCATGTACACTCGCTTAGTTGTTTCACTTTTCTTCATAATTTATATTTTTGTTGAATGATATATTATTTTCTGATAAAAAACTTTCTTATTTTGCTTTTTACCAACTTGGCAAAAGGACATGAAAAAGCGAACAAAGGGAACTCGGTTGAGCCCTTTGTTTATTAAGGTTGCGCGGTTGTCCTCGCGCGCGTAAGAGAAAGCGTTTTGGGTGAGTATAAGCGACGGTGCGCCTATGAGAGAGAGAGTAGCAAATTATTTGGAACTACCAAATAATTGGATGAAAAATTTTCAGGAAAAGTGTATTTTTCCTGCGCTGCAAATATACCTTTATTATATAGGGTAGTTGCTGTTGGATGATTATGTCTCGCTGCTGCGTTCAATCTCTTTTAGTCTTAAATCTGTGGGCAAAGGTATGGAAAGTTTTTGGATTGAGCAAGAATTTTACTTGTATAAAATATTTTTCTAAAGAACGATTGTGTGTTTTTTCATCCTAAGATAGGTTTAAACAGCCCGTAATTCTCTTTGATTTTCGGATTTTAATTGGTACTTTTGCGACGCAATAACAATAAAGCAAACATAGAATGAGAAGTAGAACAAGCACTTGGTTTGAAACCAAGATTCGTTATGAAAAAATGATGGAGGATGGCTCACAAAAGATGATCACCGAACAATATGTTGTTGACGCGTTGAGCTTTACTGAGGCCGAGAATGCTATCATTGAGGAGATGTCGGTTTATATTACGGGCGATTTCAAAGTGCGTGACATCAAGATGGCCGGTTATGGAGAAGTTTTCTTCAGCGACGCCGACACCGATGATAAATGGTACAAGACTAAACTGCAGTTTATCACCATTGACGAGAAAACAGAGAAGGAGAAACGTTCCACAGTGTCCTATCTGGTGCAGGCCGGTAGCTTGCCGTTGGCCGTTAAACATATTGATGAGGTGATGGGTGGAACGATGATAGATTATGTAATCAGTGCCATTCAGGAAACGCAGATTATGGATGTATTTGAACATAAATCGGCTGCCTCTAAAGCTGAGCACAACGATAAGCCCGAATACGAGGGGGCTGAGTCGGAAGCTTGATCAATATTTTAATTTGACGTGTTATGATAGATGTTGCTTCCAATCTTCATGCTATTCTAAAGGATATTCCTGAAGGAATTAAGTTGGTTGCTGTCAGTAAATTCCATTCCGTGGCTGCAATCGAAGCGGCTTATCAAGCCGGACAACGCATTTTCGGAGAAAGTCGGGAGCAGGAATTGCGGCAGAAAGTCCATGCGTTGCCCGCTGATATTGAGTGGCATTATATCGGTCATCTGCAGACGAATAAGGTAAAATATATCGTACCTTATATATATATGGTGGAGTCGGTCGATAGTATGAAACTCTTGGAAGAGTTGGAAAAGCAGGCTGCCCGAATCGAAAAGACCGTCAAAGTGTTGCTTGAGATAAAGGTCGCGTCGGAAGAAACCAAAACGGGGCTGACCTTGGATGCCTGTAGGTCCTTGCTTGCTGATGGTGGCTGGCGTGCTTTGCGGCATGTAGAAATCTGTGGATTGATGACGATTGCGTCTTATACGGATGATGAACAGCAGATTGTGGCCGAATTTGATATGGCGAATCGTTTTTTTGATGAAGTTAAAAAGACCTATTTTTCGGAAGTCGACTCGTTTCGTGAGAAATCATGGGGCATGAGCCATGATTATCGAATAGCTTTGCTCCATGGTTCTAATATGGTTCGTGTCGGAACTTCCATATTCGGGGAACGTATCTATTAACACGTCTATTTCTTTCTAATTGGGATGAAAAGAAAAAAGCTTGAAACTTGGAGAGAACCGAGTTTCAAGCTTTTTTCTTTTTCTATAAGATGTTGTCAAAATCTGAAGTCAACTTCTACATCAATCATGTTGTAACGATGCTTGCCATGTGTAGAAACGGTTTTGTCGTTAACTCGTGCATATTCGATATTGATTTGGAAGTTAGGATGAATCAGATAATCGGCACCGATTTCATAGAAAGTTTTGGTTTTTGACCATTCGGCTGTCGGTCGATACATATCGTAACGGGCCTTTACATGAAACTTCTTTTGAATAATTGGGGCTATTACCAAAGCGTAGTAGCCATCGGCTTTATTGCCCAGTTTGCTCAAATTACAGTTCTTGCTGTTCTCGTCATTCATATTATTGATTGTCGTAGAGAAAGCATTGCCCGTGGAATGGATATACTCGGAACGGAAAGTCCAGTCATTTGTCAAGTATTCGCCACTGATGGCATATCTGTGTTTGGGGAGCGAGCGCACTCCGGAGTGTTCTTCAGTATCACCTGCGTCTTTCCATTTGCCTTTGCGCGCTGTAGAACCTTCCCAACCAAATACGCCCAACCGCATTCCTTTGATGGGCATAACCCAGATGCCTCCAATAATATCTTTTTGTTGATCTACATCTTTAGTATTAATACCTTGTCCGTTGAAAACACCAATTTGATAGTGGAGTAGGTTTCTGCCTTCGGCGTTGGGCAAGAGATCACCTTGAAGTTGTAAACCGATATCACGTCCGTTGCTGGCATGTTCTCCTGTTCTGTCGCTAAAACCGGCCAGTTTCAGTACGTTCTGTGAATAACTCATGAAACCTTGCACAATAGGATGGAGTGGATTTTCAAAAGAGAAAGGACGCTTAAATTGTCCTATTTTCACCTTGAAAGCCGTGTGGCGCTGCCATTCAGCAAACAAATCGACTACGCGTGGACTACTTCCAAGCGTCGAGGTGTTTCCGTTTAGTTGGACTTGTGCTTTCCAGTAGAATTCATTCTTGATTTTTCCTTCTAGCGATAAACGGAGCATTCTTAGATTGAATGAGTTGGCTTTGGCACTTTCTTGATCGCTATATTGATATTGCGTCATGCCATAGCCTGAAAGTTTAATGTTGTTGAACCAAGATGGTTGTTTGTCTTGGGCCACTGCATTCATGGATATTGCCAGCACGGCCATCAAAAAACCTTTTTTCATATGAATATATTTGAATTACTTTCTTTCTAATAAAACAACATTCTCCACGTGGGGCGTATGAGGGAACATATCAACCGGTTGCACTTTAGTTACTTTATATTTAACATCCAACAAGGCCAAGTCTCTGGCTTGAGTAGCCGGATTACAGCTTACGTATACAATTTTGGCAGGTGCGGCATTGAGAATAACATTGACAACATCTGGATGCATTCCGGCTCTTGGTGGATCAGTGATGATGACATCTGGACGTCCATGTGTAGCGATGAAATCATCGGTGAGGATGTCTTTCATATCGCCGGCATAAAACAAGGTGTTTGAAATATGATTAATTTCACTGTTTATTTTGGCATCCTCAATCGCCTCGTTGACGTACTCAATACCAATTACTTTATGAGCGTCTTTTGCTACGAAGTTTGCTATAGTTCCGGTGCCGGTATATAAGTCGTAAACAAGTTCATGGCCTGTAAGTCCTGCAAAATTTCGAGCAACGCTATACAGTTGGTATGCTTGCTCTGTGTTTGTTTGATAAAAACTTTTTACGCCAACCTTGAATTGGAGGTCTTCCATTTTCTCATAGATGAAATCATTGCCTCGATAGGTCAGAATGTTCAAGTCGTTGAATGTATCATTACCTTTTGGGTTGTTTACATAAAGCAAAGATGTAATTTGAGGGAACTGTTGAGCTACCAGTTCAAGCAATCTCAGACTTAGTTGTTCGTCTCCCGGCTGGTCATAATGGAACTGAATTAGAACCATCCACTCTTCTGTATTGCTATTCCTTATTAATACATCGCGTAGCAACCCATGTTGTTGACGAATGTCATAGAAGGTCATTCCTATACGATTTGCTTCTTCGAAGATATAGTTTCTGATTTGATTGTGTAAATTATCCATCAAATAACATTTCTTGATAGGATATATTTTATCGAAAGCACCTTTGATATGGAAGCCTATAGCATTGTTTGCCACAATGTCATCGCGAAGTTGTGAGCTTTCATCGTCTTTGGGAGGTAGATAGTTAAGTTCTTCGCGAGTAAACCAGCGTTTATTGCTGCACCCAAATTCAATTTTGTTTCTGTACTCAAAAATCTTGATTGAGCCTATGATAGGACTGATTTCTGGCAATTCAACTTTTGCGATACGCATGAGTTGATCGTACACTTGCTGTTGTTTGGCTTTTAGTTGTTCCTCGTAGGGTAAGTTTTGCCAAGTACATCCACCACATATGCCAAAATGTTGGCAAGGAGGTGTGGCACGAACGTCACTTAGCTTCTTATATTTTACAACAGAAGCTTCGCAGTAATGATGCTTCTTTTTTATAATTTGTAAATCAACAATGTCACCAGGAACAGCGTAGGGAACAAACACAACCATGTCATTCACGTGGGCTAAGGATTTACCTTCGGCCGCAATGTCGGTAATTACAATATCTTCTAAAACAGGGAATGTTTTCTTTTTTCTTGCCATAAAATCAATATTTCTGATATACAAAAATACTAAAAATAGCTTATCCGCTATATACTTTAGCCCTATCTTTTAATTCTGTGCCCGCAAACATGGTCAAATGTAAAGTCGACATTGCAATTTTTGAAATAAAAGTTTGCCTATCTTTAGGAAAACCTATATATTTGCAGGCAAAAGATAACTAATATATACGATTATCAAATCTTATTATGACAGAAAAAAGAGTATACACCTTCGGCAACGGGAAAGCTGAAGGTAATGCGCAGATGCGTGAAGTGCTGGGTGGAAAGGGGGCCAATCTGGCCGAAATGAACTTAATAGGAGTCCCAGTTCCTCCAGGCTTTACGATTATTACCGACTGCTGTAACGAATATTACAAAATCGGGCAGGAAAAGATCATTAAGGTTCTTGAAAATGAAGTTAATGATGCTGTTAAGCACATCGAGAATTTAATGAACTCTAAGTTTGGTGACACAACCAACCCGCTTCTTATGAGTGTACGCTCTGGTGCTCGTGCCTCTATGCCGGGAATGATGGACACCATTCTCAATCTGGGTCTTAATGACGACGTTGCTGAAGGATTGGTGGCTAAGACCAACAATCCTCATTTCGTTTACGATTCATATCGTCGCTTTGTACAGATGTATGGTGATGTTGTTCTGGAAATGAAGCCGGTTAACAAGGAAGATATTGATCCGTTTGAAGAAATTATAGAAACTGTAAAGGCAGAGCGCGGCATTAAACTTGACAAGGACCTTACTGTTGATGAGTTGAAGAAACTTGTTCGATTGTTTAAGGAAGCTATCAAAGAGCGTACAGGTAAAGACTTCCCCAATGATCCTATCGAACAGCTTTGGGGTGCTATTTGTGCTGTGTTCCGCAGTTGGATGAATGATCGTGCCATACTTTATAGAAAGATGGAAGGAATTCCTGATGAGTGGGGAACAGCAGTTTCCGTAATGGCAATGGTATTCGGCAATATGGGTGAAACCTCTGCTACGGGTGTATGCTTCAGTCGTGATGCAGGAAATGGTGAGAATTTGTTCAACGGAGAATACCTTGTCAATGCACAAGGAGAAGATGTTGTGGCAGGAACTCGTACTCCCCAGCAGATTACCAAGGTTGGATCACTGAGATGGGCGCAAAGAGCTGGTATTTCAGAAGGAGAGCGTGTAAGCAAATATCCTTCCATGGAAGAGGCGATGCCTGAAATCTTTGCACAACTGAATGATGTTCAGAAGAAACTTGAGCACCATTATCGTGATATGCAAGATATGGAATTTACGGTTCAGGAAGGTAAACTTTGGTTCTTACAAACAAGAAATGGTAAGAGAACGGGTTCGGCCATGGTAAAAATAGCCATCGACCTTCTTCACGAAGGAATGATAGATGAAAAAACTGCGATAAAACGATGTGAGCCAAATAAATTAGACGAGCTGCTTCATCCCGTATTTGATAAGCTGGCATTACAGAAGGCTAATGTCATCACGCAAGGTCTTCCTGCTTCTCCCGGTGCAGCCTGTGGACAGATAGTATTTCATGCCGATGATGCACAGAACTGGCATGCTGATGGTCATAAAGTCATTTTGGTAAGAATCGAAACCTCACCCGAAGACTTAGCAGGCATGTCTGCTGCAGAAGGTATTTTGACCGCACGTGGTGGTATGACATCGCATGCAGCTGTTGTTGCCCGTGGTATGGGTAAATGCTGTGTATCCGGTGCTGGGGGCATTACGGTGAACTACAAGGATAAAACCGTAGAGATCGATGGGCAACTATACAGAGAAGGTGACTACATATCTTTGAATGGTACGACCGGACAGGTGTATGCAGGAGAGGTTCCAACGAAAGCAGCAGAATTAAGCGGTGATTTCAAGGAATTGATGGACCTTTGTGACAAGTATACAAAACTTCAGGTGCGCACTAATGCGGATACAGCCCATGACGCAAATGTTGCAAGGACTTTTGGAGCTAAAGGTATCGGTCTAACTCGTACAGAGCACATGTTCTTTGATGACAAAAAAATCATTGCAATGCGTGAGATGATTCTGTCTGACACACCGGAAGGCCGCGAGAAAGCGCTTAACAAGTTGCTCCCGTATCAGAAAGCAGATTTTAAGGGCATCTTAGAGGCCATGGATGGACTACCAGTTAATATCCGTTTGCTGGATCCTCCTTTGCATGAATTTGTGCCTCATGATTTGGCAGGGCAACAAGTCATGGCAGATGAAATGGGTGTAGATTTATCTACAATACAACGTCGAGTAGCCTCTTTGGCGGAAAATAACCCAATGTTGGGACATCGTGGTTGCCGATTAGGTATCACTTTCCCAGAAATTACAGCCATGCAGACCAGAGCGATTATCAGTGCTGCTTGTGAACTGAAAAAGGAAGGCAAGAATCCTAAACCGGAAATCATGGTGCCATTGATTGGTACAGTGGCAGAATTCCGTCAGCAAAAAGCTGTTATTTTGAAGAGTGCACGCAGGACATTTGATGAGTACGGATTCAAGTTAGAATTTGAAATCGGCACGATGATTGAGATTCCAAGAGCAGCGCTTACTGCAGATCTTATTGCTTCCGAAGCACAATACTTCTCGTTTGGTACTAACGACTTGACGCAGATGACATTTGGTTATTCACGTGACGATATAGCTTCATTCTTGCCCGCATATCTTGATAAGAAGATTCTGAAGGTAGACCCATTCCAGGTATTAGATCAAGAGGGAGTAGGCCAGTTAATCCACATGGCTGTAGAAAAGGGACATCATGTGCGTCCGAATATCCGTACGGGTATCTGCGGCGAACATGGAGGAGAACCAAGCTCTGTTAAATTCTGTGCTAAATTGGGTATGAACTATGCTTCATGTTCTCCATATCGTGTGCCTATTGCACGACTTGCTGCGGCTCAGGCAGCAATTGAGGAAGCATAAATAGTATAAGATAATCATTGATTTAGGTTGTAATGGACTGTTTTTCAGACATTACAGCCTAAGTTGTTTTTAGTCGACTCGTGCATTTGTTCGCAAAAAAAATGAGCCAAATAAGCGGTACTTGCTTACAAATAGCTTACTAAACAGAGAGGGTACGTTTAGAAAGAACTTACAAAAGTAAAATAATTGGAAATCAGCAAGGTATGGCAACATTTAAGACTATTGTAAGGAATAAGCGGGCTGACGGCTTTTGCTAAGTGTGCATTCGAGTACTTCATCGTTCAAAATCAGGGTATATTAAGACTGACAAGTTCGTTACAGACAAACAGCTATCCAAATCTGGTGAGATTAAGGATGCTGTCATAAATAAGTATTGTGCACAAGAAATACTTCGTTATACCGAACTAGTAAACCGTAAAGATGTGTCAGTATACTCTGTAACAGAATTGATAGAATACTTATGAACTCTGATATGGAAGTGTGCTTTAGTGACTATGCAACAAAATTTATTAACCGTATGGCGTCTGAAGGACATACGTGAGTTCGGGTTAATAAAGTCCTTTTAAAAGTTGGTAATCTCGTTAGTTTTTTGTAACTTTATAGTTGAAAATCAAGAACTTACAAAGCAACTAAGCGATGATTACCAAAGACAAAGTTATAGAAATTTTCTGTATTATTGATGAGTTTGACAAGAATTTGAATGTTGAACTGAGTAAAAACCTATGTTTACCATCCTATAACAGCAATGGTAAACGTTGCAGAAATCGTAAGGGAAGGCTTTCTGAAAGTGAAATCATGACGATCCTTGTGTGCTATTATTTCGGTACATATCGTAATTTCAAGGAGTATTATCAGAACTATATCCGTGTGTGGTTCAGGCATGAATTCCCTGCTGCCGTCTCCTATAACCGTTTTGTAGAACTCATGCCCCGCGTGTTCCTCAAGATGATGTTATTCATGAAGCTCCATGCCTTCGGTAAATGTACTGGTATAACGTTCGTTGACAGTACGATGATTCCTGTATGTCACAATGTAAGGCGGCATTTTAATAAGGTTTTTGCCGGTCTTGCCAAGAACGGAAAGGGTACCATGGGTTGGTGCCATGGATTCAAACTGCATCTGCTTTGCAATGATTCCGGTGAAGTCATAACATTCTGTCTTACAGGTGCAAACGTAGATGACAGGGATAGTAGAGTATGGA
>CAUURC010000083.1:0-11842 GCA_963547405.1 uncultured Prevotella sp. | reverse complement strand
TTACCATGACTTTTTTAGTGTTGGGAAACTGTCAACTTATTCAGTACACGTCATTTGCGATATTAATATGTAGTAAAAAGATGATTCGATGATTGTTATCAAATCATTTGTTGTGGTGCTTTGGCATGAAGTTTATAGCCAAATAATCGTTCAAGAATTGAGAGAACATAGCTATGTTTGCTATGCATGGAAAATAATGCTCAATAAAATAGTATTTCTAAAGCGTCGGTTGGGCTTTAAAAAGCTTTGTCGTTCGGCAACAACTGGTAATTTCCTCCTCGCTCTGATACGATTTTAAGTCCCCCTTGCTTTTCTATGACGGGCTTCAGTCGCCTGATGAGGGTGTAAAGCGTGTCGCTTGCGTCGGGTTTCTTGGGCCAGAGAGCGTCGCAAATTTCCTGTTTCCCGAGTTGATGATTGGGCTTTTCAAAGAAAAGGCGCATGATTTGGTGTTGCATGGGTGTTAATCCAACAGGTTCATGGTGGATATTATAGAAACAATTTTCGTCCTTCTGTAATATCAATTGTCCCAAAACAATCATGTTGTGGCCATGTTTACGGAAATAGGCCAGCGAGAATACAGCCCACAAAAGAGCCATCGCCGACAAGGAGAAAGGCAACCGCTGGTCGGATAAAGCCCATATTGACGCCACAGAACAGTTGGCATAACTCTGAAATAAGACCTTACCATCCTGACCGTGCCACTCTATCCGCTGACTGCAAAGACCGTCACTAGGGTGCTCCATGGCATAATACACAATAGAATGGCGGCGCAAAGCATCAGTCTTCAGATGACTGCGATAGTCCGCAATGGTATCCGGTGTGAGCCAACAATCCTGCTTTGTGGCCAATGTTCGTGTCAAAGCTTGATTCATGTCGGCCACCATCAGGTCTTCGGTATATCGATAGCTGCGCATGCCCGACCAAGCAGCACAGCCTATCAGTAGCGCAAATAACAAGATAGCGTGATAAGGTTTCATATTTGTTTTGGAATCAGAGGTTTTACAAAATTAGAAAATAAAGGCAAGGTATTTGCTTTTCATTCATTGTTCTCTAACTTTTCTTGTTTGTTATTTTGGTTAATTAACGTCAGCGAGGAATACCTATATATTATATAATGATTACAATTATATTATATAATGATTACAATCGGCTACGTAATGTCGACATTGCTCATGTATTAGAGCCTTTCTATCAAGTAGAAATTTTCTTGGATGGCAACGTGGATCGTCGCCCTGCTTATTCGGGAAACATCTGTCGTATAGACATTGTTGATTCTGTTCTGGACGTAGTGATGTGCTCTACTCCCTTCCGTTACCACAAAGTGGGTAACCGAATCTATCTTACGTAGAATTAAATATTGTTGGTTTGGAGCGGTAGGGTAGAAGTGTTGCTTGTCAATATGAGGCTGTGCAACTGATTCCCACAGCCTTTACGCGCTCGCAGATGGCATCGAGTTCTTCGCGTGAAGCCTTTTGGAGCCGGTGGTCGGGTGTTTCCCGGTCAATTGTATAGACCATCACTCCACTTGGTTGGATAGCTTTAATGGTTTCAAGCCATGGGGCGACATAGCTTTCGCCTGTGTTGTCAATAGAGAAAGGTTGGCCGTCAATCTCTGTCGTGCCTTTCATGAACATCGATTGGATGATGACGTGTCCGTTGAAAGCCTTGAGTCCTTCAATGATTTGTTCTACCTGGTAGGAAGGTTTTACGGGGCGGTCGACCATGCGGATGTACTCCATGTTGACGGTATCAAGTTTTTGAATGTTATTATCCACTTTCATGAGTGCATCACGGATCTTGTCGTTGGAGATGAATGTGGCGTTGCTGAGTACGCTTACTTTAGCGTTGGGGCAATAGCGTTGGCGCAATTTGATGGTATCATCAATAATTCCGTCAAAGTGGGGATGACCTGTGGGTTCACCATTGCCCGCAAAAGTGATTACGTCGGGCAGTTGGCCATCGTGTTCCATTTGCCGCAATTTGGCTTCAAGAGCTTTGCTTACTTCTTCGCGGGTGGGTCTCTTTTGGTGAGGAATATAGTCTTTGTTGAAGCCACATTCGCAATAAATACAATCGAAAGTACACACCTTGCCATCAGAAGGCATGAGGTTGACACCGAGAGAAATGCCCAGTCGACGGCTGTGAACAGGGCCGAAAATAGGAGATGGGTATAGAATGGTACTCATAATGTAGAGTGGTAAGTATTGATGGGATGTTGTTGTGCAAAGATAAGCATTTTTCTGAGGCTCTTTGATGGTGCTGTTTAATAATTAGTTAATATGCGTTAAACAAATTGTTTGTGCCGCCTAATTTGTTTACTTTTGTGTCAAATTAGGATGATTATAGCCTTTTGCAAATGGGAAATAAACGTAAAACAACCAGCAATCGACAAGGATTGCAGGTCGTGACTCTATGTATTAGTACCGCTATGGTGCTGATTTTATTGGGATTAGTGGTGTTTACGGTACTTACCGCGCACAATCTTTCAAATTATGTCAAGGAGAATCTTACCGTAACCATGATGTTGGAAGAAGATATGACTAATCCTGAAACCCAGCAATTATGTAAGAATTTACGTACGCGTCGCTATATCAGCGATTTGCATTACATCAGTAAGCAACAGGCTCTGAAGGAACAAACGGCCGCTATGGGCACCGATCCTTCTGAATTTATTGGCGCGAATCCCTTTTTGGGTTCAATAGAGGTGAACTTAAAGGCGGATTATGCCAATAGCGACTCACTCCGTTGGATTGAAAAAGAACTAAAAAAATATCCGAAAGTAGGCGATATTACTTATCAGCAAGATTTGATGGATAGTGTCAACAATAATCTTCAGAAAATCAGTATAGTGTTGTTGATACTTGCAGCTCTGCTTACTTTCGTTTCATTTTCATTGATTAACAATACAGTCAGATTGGGTATTTATGCCCGTCGTTTCTCTATTCATACGATGAAGCTGGTTGGCGCGTCGTGGGGATTCATACGTCGTCCCTTTGTTTGTAGGGCCATCGTGGTGGGAGTGATTGCCGCTTTTGTTGCGGTTCTGGTATTGGCAGGGGGCTTGTATGCGTTATTACAATATGAACCCGACGCGATGACGGTTATTACATGGGAGGTTATGGCTATAACCGCAGCATCGGTATTTCTGTCGGGTATTGTTATTACGGCTATCTGTTCTCATATCTCAGTTAATAAGTTTTTGAGAATGAAGGCCGGAGAACTGTATAAAATCTGATTTTCTGGATAGAATCGTCAGGTTGTATACCCTTAATTGAAATCAAAGAAATAGAATATAATGGATAAAAGAAACTTCGCTTTCGACAAGACCAACTTCATATTGTTGGCCATTGGCATGGCCGTTGTTATTATCGGCTTTATATTGATGAGTGGTGGCGAATCTACTGAGCAGGCTTACGACCCGTCTATTTTCAGTACCATGCGCATCAAGGTGGGGCCCGTCGTTACGTTTCTGGGCTTCATATCGATGATTTATGCCGTCATTCGCAAACCCAAAGACGCGTCTAACGATTAAGCTCGCCCGTATAACTTATGAATGAAATTCAAGCAATCGTGTTGGGCTTGGTTCAAGGCCTGACCGAATATTTGCCGGTGAGTAGCAGCGGTCATCTTGCAATAGGTTCTTATCTTTTTGGCGTAGATGGCGAGGAAAACCTTACTTTTACGATATTGGTACACATCGCAACGGTGTTGAGTACACTGGTCATTCTTTGGAAAGAGGTGTCTTGGATATTCAAGGGGCTTTTCCAATTTCGGATGAACGATGAGACACGTTATTTTATCAACATACTTATCTCCATGATTCCGGTTGGAATTGTCGGGCTGTTTTTCAAAGACGCGGTTGAAAAGGTGTTCGGTTCCGGTTTGTTGATTGTCGGCTGTATGTTGTTGCTGACAGCCTCGCTTCTGGCTTTCTCTTATTTCGCGAAGCCGCGTCAGAAGGAAACGTTGAGCAGGAAGGATGCGTTTGTCATCGGACTGGCGCAGGCCGCTGCTGTCATGCCCGGACTTTCAAGGTCGGGAAGTACGATAGCGACCGGTCTTTTACTTGGAAATAAAAAAGAGAAGTTGGCTCAATTCTCCTTTCTCATGGTTATACCACCCATCTTGGGCGAGGCTTTGCTTGATATATTGAAAGCAGTAAGAGGGGGCGCGGAAGCAGCTGTGGGCAATCTGTCCTTAACGGTTATGCTTACCGGTTTTATCGCTGCGTTCGTGTCCGGTTGCTTAGCTTGTAAATGGATGATTCGTATCGTGAAGAACGGTAAGCTGATTTATTTTGCCATTTATTGCGCTATAGCCGGCGCATTGACCATTTTCTTCAATTACCAATAGCGGTCAGCATAGCATGATGGATTTCAAAGCAGGTGAAATTTTTGCGATCGACAAGCCTTATCGCATGTCGAGTTTCGGCGCCTTGGCGCATGTGCGCTATCTTCTCTCACACCGTTTGGGGTATAAGGTGAAGATAGGTCATGCCGGAACGCTCGATCCTTTGGCAACGGGCGTGCTGATTTTATGTACCGGCAAGGCCACCAAACAGATTGAGAAGTTGCAGGCCCACACCAAGGAATATATAGCCGTGCTGCAGTTGGGAGCCACAACGGTGAGCTACGATATGGAGCATCCTGTTAATGAAACCTATCCTACGGAAGGTATTACGCGGGAAGTCATAGAGGAAACGTTGCCCCAATTCATCGGGGACATTGAGCAGGTGCCGCCCACCTATAGTGCCGTGAAAGTGAAAGGCGATCGGGCTTATCAGCTGCGACGTGATGGTCAGGACGTGAAATTGGAGCCGAAACAGGTTCGTATAGACGAGATAGAACTGTTGGATTTTGACGCGAACCGGATGAAATTGCGCTTGCGGGTAGTCTGCGGCAAAGGAACTTATATTCGGGCGTTGGCCAGAGACTTGGGCCGGGCCTTGCAGAGTGGCGCTTACTTGACTGAACTTTGCCGGACAAGGGTAGGCGACTACGGGTTAGACAGATGCGTTCCATTTGACAATTTTGAACAGTGGATGGACGAACAACAATTAACACAGGAGAAAACAATATAATATGAAGCTATCACAATTTGACTTTGAACTGCCGAAAGAGCAGGTTGCGCTGTATCCTCATAGCATTTATCGCGAATTTGAAAACGAGAAAGGCGAAAAAGAAACATTCCGCATCAGTCGTAGAGATGAAGCACGCATGATGGTGATTCATCGAAAATCGCAAACGATTGATATGTATCGGAAAGATAAAAAGGGCAAGCCAAAGGAAGGACAGTATCTTGAATTTCGTGATATCCTCAATTATTTTGAAGAGGGCGATACTTTCGTCTTTAATGATACCAAGGTCTTTCCCGCCCGTCTGTACGGTACGAAGGAGAAAACAGACGCCAAGATCGAGGTGTTTCTGCTGCGTGAGCTGAATGAGGAAATGCGCTTGTGGGATGTTCTTGTAGAGCCTGCCCGTAAAATCCGCATTGGCAACAAGCTATTTTTTGACGATTCGGGCACGATGGTGGCCGAAGTAATCGACAATACGACCAGCCGTGGCCGCACCTTGCGTTTTCTCTATGACTGTCCGCACGATGAATTCAAGCGCGAACTCTTTGCGCTTGGCGAGTCGCCGCTGCCACGCTATATCCTCGATAACCGCCCGCTTCGCGAAGGGGAAGACACTCCTCATTCCGACGTAGAGGACATGGAAGATTTTCAGACGATATTTGCCAAGACCGAAGGTGCCGTGACCGCACCGGCAACAGGGCTGCATTTCACGCGCGAATTGATGAAACGCATGGAGATATTGGGCATCAACGCAGCATACATTACCTTGCATTGCGGACTGGGAACCTTCAGTGCGATAGAGGTAGAAGACCTGACTAAGCACAAAATGGATTCAGAACAGATGGCTATCCATAAGGAAGCCTGCGACATAGTAAACGCCACGAAGGCCGCCGGTCATCGTATCTGCGCCGTTGGAACCAGTGTCGTGAAGGCTACCGAAACAGCCGTTGGTACCAATGGTATGCTGAAAGAATATGACGGATGGACCAATAAGTTTATTTTCCCGCCTTACGATTTTGGATTGTCTAATTGCATGGTAGCCAATTTCTATCATCCACAGTCGACGCTTCTGATGGAAACAGCCGCATTCGGAGGCTATGATCTCGTGATGGAAGCCTACAGACTTGCGGTAGAACATGGCTATATGTTTGGCTGTTTTGGCGACGCATTGTTGATATTAGACGATTAACGCCGTGCATACAGCTTATCTGGGCTTAGGCTCTAACCTTGGAAATCGGAAGCGTAATATGCAGGATGCCGTGACCTTGCTCAATGAATATGTGGGCGAAGTCACGGCAGTTTCTTCTTTCTACGAGTCAGAGCCATGGGGATTTGACTCGCCCAATGAGTTTATTAACGTATGCGTGCGAGTGAGCACGCCGCTATCTCCCCGTCAGCTTTTAGAAGCCACGAAGAAAGTGGAAATTGCGATGGGAAGAACAGCAAAGAGTCACGATGGCATCTATGAAGACAGAATCATTGATATAGACATCCTCCTTTTTGACGAAATCCATATCAACGATTCTGATTTAATCATTCCACATCCTCAGATGGAGCAGCGTGACTTTGTCATGATTCCTCTCCGTGAAATCTTAGTTCGTTAGCGTTCGTTTTGCATTTCCCAAAGTTGGGAAGTGCAGAAATCAGTAAAAGTTGCATTTCCCAAAGTTGGGAAGTGCAGAAATTAGTAAAAGTTGTATTTCCCAAAGTTGGGAAATGCAGAAATCAGTAAAAGTTGTATTTCCCAAAGTTGGGAAGTGCAGAAATCAGTAAAAAGTGCTTTTCCCAAAGTTGGGAAATGCAGAAATTAGTAAAAAGTGTCTTTCCTAAAGTTGGGAAAGACAAAAATTAACAAATTGTTTTAGACAGGAACCCATTTTGTTGTGTGTTAAAGATAATTGTACTAATTTTGCAATTATCTTATCAAAATCATGTATCAAATGACAATTTGATAGTTGATAAGCTTAGTTTTGAGAGAGAGAGTTTTTTTTGTTCGTTTGCGATATAAGTTTGGTATGCAAAAATAATGAGATATTTAATGATTAAGAAATGCGTCATAAGCGGACTGATGCTGCTTTCGGCTTCAGCGTTGTTCGCGCAAAAAGCTGTGTATGATGTTTATGCCGGTTGGCATAAGCAATGGAATGATAGTTTGAAAGGCGCTAACATCGTGGCGGCTCAGGATTATTTGCGGACGCATAAGAGCAAGGTAAAACGAAAGACTGTAGTGGTGGGCATTGTCGATTCGGGTGCCGATGTTGACTGTCTGTCATTAAAGCCTGTGCTTTGGACTAATCCCAAGGAAATCCTCGACGGAAAGGACAACGACCGCAATGGTTATGTGGATGATGTGCACGGCTGGAACTTCTTGGGTACGAAAGACGGAAAATTTAATATGACCAGTGCCGGAACGGAGGAGTATCGGCAGTTTAAACGCTTGTTTCCTAAATATAAGAATGTGAAAAGGGCGGCGGAAGTAGCTCCGACCGACAAGGCCGAATACGCCTATTACGTGGAGATGCGGAAGAAAGCTAAGATCAAGTCTTATCTCATGTTTTATGAGGTTTCTGTTCAGAAGCAGAAGTTGATGACGGAAATGGTCGACTTGCTTAACCATGCCAAGATAGATGTTGATACGCTCACGTTGTGGGGAATGGTGCAGCAGGAAGTGGCTGACACGCTGACGAAGAGTGCTTTTATGCAGCATATTCTGACCGATTTGTATCGTATGCCGCTAAGTACGAAGTGGAATGATTATGTGAAGAAGCAGCGGGCTGACTTTGCCCTCATGGAACAGCGTATCCATGGCATTGAGCATGATAAGGATAAACGCCTCTTGATGGGGGATAATATGGACGACGCGAGTGATCGTTTTTATGGCAACAACACGCTGAATGTGGAAGGAATGGAACACGGCAATTTCGTGGCCGGCGTGGTTGCGGCTGTCGTTGGCGACGATTCGCGTTATTCCGGCGTATGGACCAAGGCTCGCGTTATGCCTATCCGTGTAAGTCCCGATGGCGACGAGTATGATAAGGACGTAGCTTCCGGTATCAGATATGCCGTAGACAATGGCGCTAAAATTATCAATGTGAGCCTTGGTAAATATACTTCGCCCAATCCGGAAATGGTGAATGAGGCGATAGCCTACGCCGCCAAGCACAATGTTCTGATTGTGGCTGCGGCCGGCAATAATCATTTGAATATCGACTCGGTAAGCTATTACCCCTCCGGTGTTGACGCTGCGGGCAAGCCTTTCGATAACTATATCCGCGTGGGAGCTACCGCCATGGACGGCAGTCACTCTTCAATTTCAAACTATGGAAAAACGAAGGTAGACCTCTATGCGCCCGGTGAATTTATTTCGGGTGTCTATCCCGGCGACAAAAAGGACTTCGCAAACGGAACGAGCGTCGCCGCACCGGTGGTCAGCGGTATTGCCGCCATGCTGTGGAGTTATTTTCCGAAGGTAAAAGCAGCCCGACTGAAGCAGGTTTTGATTGAAACGGCAAGAGAACTGAATGGTTTGAAACTGGTTGACGCGGAGGCTGCCGCAAAACGTTTGACGCGATAGATGATGAAAAAGATATTTCTTACACTACTGATTCAACTACCGTTGTTGCTGTCGGCACAGACGGTCGACTGGCAGCGCGTCGCTATTCAGGAGGAAGACGCTATGCAGAAGGTCTACGCCCGAAGTAGTGTGTCGGCTTCATGGCTCGAAGGTTCTACCTTTCTTATATATGAACAGTATGGTCGTTTCCATATTGTGGACGCTCGCACGGGTCGTCAGGAACCACTTATCAAGAATCAACAGCGTTTTGTTGAGCAATACCAGAAGCTGACCGGTGACTCAACCATGACGGCAGACAAACTGCGGTTGTATGGTCTGACCCTCAAGAATAACGACTGCCGCCGTTTCTATTGGACGCGTGCCAAGAAGCGGATGGTATACAATCGTGTCACGCAACAACTGAAATTAGACAATAGCAAGGAGGTGAAAGCCGAAAAAACAAACAAAGGTCTTTCTTCCGATACCCGTACCTATACGAAAGATTCGCTCTATACGATGCTCGGCGACAGGTATAACCTGCATGTCAGGAATAATAAGACGGGTGAGATTCGGCAGCTGACGTTTGATGGAAAGGAGGGCGCTTCCTATTGTTTCTCGTCGGCGAAGGATACCATTCGAGAGGGAAATGCCTCGGGTAATTGGCGCGGACATGTGTTTATTCATCTGATGAATGATGACTCCAAGGTCGGCAATCTGTATCTTGTAGACGTGTTGCGTGGCGACCGGCCTAAGCTGAAGACCAAGCGCATGCCGTTGCCGAATGAAAAGAACGTGCGGCAATACCGGCTTTATTGGTACAATGCCGATACGGGCGAAGGCAAGGTGTTGCCTATCGACTGGTTTAAGGATCAGGAAGTGAAAGTCAATTATGAAGACGCCGGTGATTATCTATACTTTACACGTCGTAATCGGGGCGTCGATACCTTGGAGCTTTGTAAGCTCCACTTGCCTACCGGCGAGGTTTTGGTAGTCATTCAAGAGATTTGTAAGCCTCATCTGAATGTCAACTTGTTTGGTTATCGTCTTATCAATCATGGCAAAGAAGTCATTTGGTGGAGCGAGCGTACGGGCCGAGGCAATTATTATCTCTATGACGGCAACGGCAAGTTGAAGAATCGCATCACCCGTGGTGACAATCTTGTAGCCGGTCGTATCGAATATATTGATGTCAAGAACCGCCGTCTTGTCTTCATGGGTTATGGCGACAAGCAGGCCTACGATCCCGAATATACTTATTATTATGTGGCCGACTTCAATGGCAAACGGCAGCAAACGCTGACTTATGGCAATGGAAACCACGAAATGCAGTTCTCTCGCGACCATAAGTTTGCTATTGACAGCTATTCCCGTATGGATCTGCCGACCGTCTATAATGTGGTCAGCATTGACAATCCCACTAAGCATTTTGAGTTCGCTCGTCGCACGGATAAAGACCTGAAGGCCGCCGGTTGGAAGGCGCCGGTGTTGGTTGACGTGCCCGCAGCAGACGAACAAACACGTCTTTATGGCGTGATGTATCTGCCAACCCATCTTGATACGACGAAGAAATGTCCGATTATATCTTTTGTTTATCCCGGTCCGCAGGATGACCAGATTCCCCGTAGTTTCACCCTTGATGACGCCGGCAACCAGAGTTTGGCCGAGATGGGCTTTGTTGTTATCAATATTCAGCCTCGAGGTTCTTCGCCATTGCGTGGTCGCGATTTCTATTGTTTCGGTTATGGTAACCTCCGCGATTATCCTGTCGCAGATGACAAGCACACGATCGAAACGCTTGCAAACCGTTATCCATTCATCGATTTAGACCGTGTCGGAATTTGCGGACACAGCGGTGGCGGTTTTATGACTGTTACAGCCATGCTTACTTATCCCGATTTTTACAAGGTAGGCTTTAGTGCTTCCGGCAATCATGATAATAATCAATATATCCAATGGTGGGGTGAAACCTACCATGGCCTTGGCAAGCGGGGCAGTATTCCTACCAATATGGAGCTTGCCGACAATCTGAAAGGCAAACTCATGCTCGTCACCGGCGATGTGGACGATAACGTTCCACCTGTCTCTACATTTCGTATGGTTGACGCATTGATAAAGAAAGGCAAGCGTTTTGAGTTAATGGTGCTGCCCGGTAAGGATCATGGTGTATGGAGTCCTTACTATCAAAATCTTATTCGTTATTATTTCATGGAAAACCTGATAACACCAAGTCATCGGGATATAAACATTCTGAAGCATGAATAATAACTCTCGTTTTTAAACTAATTCCCAACTTTTTGTAATTAATAGTAGAATCAAAAAAGAAAGAGAAGATGATAACAAAGATTAAATTAATGATCATGGTGTCTCTCTGCATGTTGTCTGTTTCCCTGTTACAAGCGCAGAATAAGCATAGCGATGCGGATGTACTTGTCGACATAACAGTTGTAGACGAGAGCGGAGAACCATTGCCCGGAGCCTCTATCAAGGTTTCAGGAAAGCCTATTGGCATTGTTTCAAACATTGATGGCAAGGCTTCGTTGTGGGTTCCACGCAATGCCAGTATTACCGTGAGCTACCTTGGTATGAAGCCACGTGTGGTTAAAGTGTCAAAGCCGATATCAGGCAATTTCGTGTTAGAGAATGATGACCATACGCTTGAGCAGGTTGTCGTAACGGGTTATACGCAAACCGACGTGCGCAAGTCTACCGGCTCAGTCAGTATGATTACCGGAAAGGAACTCAACGATTCACCATTGAAGAATGTTGACATCCTTCTTCAGGGAAAACTGACGGGTGTTAATGTACAGGCTGTATCGGGAAAACCGGGCGAATCGGCTAAAATTCGTGTGCGTGGTGTATCGAGTATCACAGGAAGCAGCGAGCCATTGTGGGTTGTCGACGGTGTGCCTATTCAGAAGAATATTCCATCCGCGGGTTCCAGCTATATCCGTAGTGGTGACTTTAGTACCCTCTATGCTAATGGTGTGGCAGGCATCAATCCACAGGATATCGAGAGTATCACGGTGTTGAAGGATGCGTCTGCGTCTGCCATCTATGGTTCTCAAGCTCAGGCCGGCGTTATTGTTATCACGACAAAGCGTGGCAAACAAGGAAAAATGAGTATCAACTATAGCGGTAGTCTGGGCATTCAGAGTGCGCCTATCCGTGATAATAACCTGATGAACTCGCGTGAGAAACTTGCTTACGAG
>CAUURC010000082.1:0-11851 GCA_963547405.1 uncultured Prevotella sp. | reverse complement strand
ATATATCTTTTACTTTGTTGTAATATCATCATTGTCAATAGTTCGTCCAACATTTCTGCTTTTAAACTGCTTACCTATACGATACGCAAAAGAAAGAACCAACCGTGAAACAGGCAGAGAATACGTAGCAGTTTGATCAATATTTTTGAAGTTATAGACAATGCGTTGCTTCCATTAAATGCAAAACATTTCTTTTTATTGCAGCTAAATATCTAATTTACTTTTCAAAAGCGACTTTGTAAGAAGCAAATTAACCATAGGCTTTCTTTAATATGTAGCATTGAATGTTATATCCTTATTCATGTAATTCATTGAAAGATTGACAAACCAATTTTGGTGCATTGTATAAGATAAATTCACAGAACTTTTGAAGTACCACCCTTTATTTTCTTTACTCAACACTCTATCTATGAGGTTAGGATTTATTTTAAACGCCAGATATCCAGTACCCATGCTTAAATTGAGATTCAAGGATTGTGAAAATAAAGGTTTACTATAGGATATATCAAACTTTAATACCTGCCCGCTACCTATATTTTCATATGTTGACACATTATAATCTTCAGAATATATCTGATTAATGGAATTCTTTATATCACTATAAGATACAACTGCCGTAAAATAACTATCTTTTATCTGCTTACTATAATTTAGTGTGTATTTATCTGCATGTTGCGATTTTAAATCTGGATTTCCTTTAATTTGAGTCAATTCGTTTATGAAAAAAGTATCAGGATTAAGATAATCAATATTGGGTCTTTCTATACTCCTTGTATAAGATGCAGACAGAGAGCCTATTCTATGTTTATATTTAAGGGTTATATAAGGAAGAAATGATAGCGTTCTCTGTGTTGCGCCGTGTTCAAATTTATACCCATCCCATTCTCCGCGCGCCAATACGAACAGGCTCAAAGCCTTATTGAAAGACACATTATCCTTCAGATAGAATTGCTGTACATCACTGACATAGCTCGTGTTAGAAGACGTAAGAATAGAATTTCTATAAACACTTTTATAACCAACTGCAAAACTATGATTTTTCTTTAACCAAGAAAGGCTATCCAATTCATACTGAAAATTACAAGTAAACTCATCCATTTGGCCTCTAAACAGAGTTGCAGGCATGGTACTTCGATTTTTACTGAGATAATTGAAGTAGCGCGCTTTCAAGAAAAAACGCTCATTCGCGCTCTTATCATGCCTGACAACCAAATTCGCAAAATTACTGAAATAAGACTCTTTGACTTCTCTTTTTGGCTGGGTAATGCCTTTCATTTGCGAAGAAACATCCGCTGGACTTTGATAGCCAAAAAAAGAATAGGACAAGGAGGTTCTCCATTGAGGAGTAAAAAATATATTCATTTTAGACATCGCACTATATTGTTGCAAATGATTATTGTTTTCAGAATGAAAAACTTCCTTATCATTTCTACTGATGTCATATCTACTGTTCTGTCGATCATCTACATAAGTACCCCACGTAATCAAATCTATCACTTTAGTACGATAGGTAAATGATGGACTTATACTGCTCCCCCTATGCAATAAATTCGCACCCATTTCAACTTCTCCTTTATAAAGATGGGGTAGCTTTTTCTTTAACAGGATATTAATTTCACCCGATTGATGATCACTATTGAGCCCAATCTGTCGCAACTCCACCTTTTCTATATCCGTAGCGTCAATTTTAGATAATTCCAGTTCCGTTACTTCAATGTTATTGACTAATATTTTTGCTTTCGTTTGTTGCCCGATTAAGAAAAAAGTTCCATCATTATAAATAACATTAGGTACTTGTCTGAGTGCCATATCTGCTTTTGCCGATTTCAGCAGTCCCTTTGTATTAATCCTGAATACCGTTTTCTCCGCATCTTCTTGAGCTATCCTTCGATATCCAACGACTCCTACTTCGTGAAGTATGATAGGGCGTAAGACTATCTGAAAATCTAACGATTCAGAAACATCTATAAGCGTATCCATAGGCATATACAGATTACTTCTAACAGACACCGTCACTTTTGTACATGTATCTTCAAACATCGTGTATTTAATCCGCCCTTTGTCGTCAGTAGAAGCTTCTATCACTTTCTCACAAAAGACAACCTTCAGTTTAAGTTTGGGAACAACATGCTTTTCTGTATCAAAAACAGATATCGTTCCAATCTTTGTCTTTTGTGAAAATGCCAAAACCGGCATCATGAACAGAAGCGCACTTAACAAAAGCCTATGGACCATTAAATAATGACCCATAGATAATTTAGTATGAATAGTGGTCAAAGCAATAGCACAACATGCAACGAAATATTTCAATTTTGTATCCATAAAGTTTCAATTATTAAGACATGCCTACAGAGTTAGTATGCAATGTATCGATTTATTTTATATCCTGCAAGATATTTTATACTATTCATCTACTATTTTACATTGTTTAATTTATGGATAACAAAATCAACCTTTCTCATTGAATATGATGCTAACATAATTCGTTTCGGGCAAGCAGGAGCGGATAACGCGAAAAGGGCGGAGGCGGAACGTGATAATCAAAACTCTAAGTTTTATAAGTGAAAATTATTTTACAAAAGGCTAAAAATGCGTGCGTTATTTCAAAATAATCAGACTTTGGTTGGAAATAAGCGATTCTACGGCGACTTTTGTATTCAGCTTATAATCAACCAATTACGCAAAAACACATTATTCTTGCAGCCATACGGGCACATCAAAGCACTGCTTTTAGCGAGTCATTGCGGCCTTTTTACCTTGTCAAAGCAGTGCTTTTAGCGTGTCAAAGCACAACTTTGGCAAGGTAAAAGCATAGCTTTGGGCGGTCAAAACATAAAATTCGGGCTTCATAAGGGCATTTTGAGCTTAGAAACAACATGAAAGAAGGTGACAATCACGCTATTTGAACTATTTTTTCGGTCGTGTTTTTGGTAATATTTTTATACAAAAGGCGAATGAATCTGACAGGATTGCCAACCGAAAGGACAGGAGATTCGTCTTTCGGTGCTCAACGCCCAAACAACATTGCAAAAAACAAGTGAAACGATAAGGCAAGCGTTATAAAACCAAAAACCAATGGTTGTTTTGCAGTTTTTCTATAGAATTTGGTTACTTTTGCACATATTAGTCAGTCGTTACAGCATGTTATTATTAAAATGGCTTACCACCTTTGGTAATTATCTTATTCTAATGGGACGCGCTTTCTCACGTCCCGAACGAATGAGAATGTTCTTTAAGCGCTATATCAAGGAAATGTCACAACTCGGCGTCGACTCTATCGGCATCGTGCTGTTGATTTCTTTCTTCATCGGAGCCGTGATCTGCATCCAGATGAAGGTGAATATCCAAAGCCCATGGATGCCCCGGTGGGTGTCGGGGTATACCACGCGTGAGATTATGTTGCTCGAGTTCTCCAGTTCTATCATGTGTTTGATACTGGCCGGAAAGGTGGGTAGCAACATTGCCTCTGAACTGGGAACGATGCGTGTCACGCAACAAATCGACGCGCTCGACATCATGGGCGTCAATTCGGCGTCTTATCTCATCCTGCCCAAGATACTGGGACTGGTCACCATCATGCCATTCCTCGTTATTTTCAGTTCGGCCATGGGCATTGTCGGTGCTTATGGCACGGCCTATATAGGGCATATCACGTCTGCCGAAGACCTGACGCTGGGTATGCACCACTCTTTCAACGAATGGTTCGTATGGATGAGTATCATCAAGAGCCTGTTCTTCGCCTTCATCATTGCCAGCGTGTCTTCGTATTTCGGCTATACCGTGGAAGGCGGTTCGGTGGAAGTGGGCGAAGCAAGTACCGATGCGGTGGTGTGTTCCAGCGTACTTATTCTCTTTTCTGACGTGTTCTTGACGCAAATGTTGAGTTGAGGAAGGAGGGGAGATGTTTTTGGGGGAGTTAAGGAGATGTTTTTGAGGAGTTAAGGAGATAAGGAGTTAAAGGGAGTTAAGACATTAGACTTGCTCGTGAAGACATGTAAAACTTGCTCGGGGATATATTAAAGTTACTCGCTGACACATTAAACTCTGGCTCGTGGATACGCTAAAGTTACTCGCTGACACATTAAACTCGGGCTTGCGGATACGCTAAACTTACTCTCAAATACACGAAATTTACCCTCGGACACATTAAATTTACTTTCAAACATGATGGAAAGACGCCCGACTACATATAGTTTTGAAAATATCATTGCATGGCAGAAAGCGCATGCTTTCGTGCTATTGGTATATCAGATAACTCGTAATTTCCCTGAAGATGAAAGGTATGGCCTCACATCTCAGTTTAGAAGGGCAGCTGTTTCCATCGAAGCCAACATAGCAGAAGGATATAAGAGAATTGGAAGACAAGATAAATTACGATTCATGAATATTGCGCAAGGCAGCTTAGAAGAATGTCGTAACTATATTATTTTAGCTCGTGACTTATTCTATATAGACATACAACACTTCAACGCGCTCCATAACCACATAGAAGAGGCCAGCAAACTCCTCAACGCTTACAGCTATGCCATCGCAAATAATAAAGCAATGGAAAAATCAAATATGATATGACATAGAGAAATAATCAATATGACATAAAGTAAAAAGAAATATAATATAACATCGGGAAATGAGAAATATGGTGTAAAGTAATGAAATATATGGTATAAAGTAAAGCGATATATGATATAGAGTAAAGCGGTATATGATATAGAGTAAAGAAATATATGGTATAAAGTAATGGAATATATGATATAGAGTAAAGCGGTATATGCTATGACATTGGCAAATGCCAAATATGATATAGCGTAATGCCAAAGCAAAGACTCACAGCTTCTATTGGCATTTCACCCACAAAACTAACGTCTTAACTCCCTTTAACTCCTTAACTCCTTAACTCCCCCTTCCTATCTCCTTAACTCCTCAAAAACATCTCCTTAACTCCCCCTCAAAAAAAAACAATGATAGAAATAAAACAACTCACCAAATCGTTTGAAGACAAGACGGTTCTCAGCAATATAGATGCAGTTTTTGAAACAGGCAAGACCAATTTGATTATCGGTCAGAGCGGTTCGGGCAAGACCGTACTGATGAAGACCCTCGTAGGATTGCTCGATCCAACGAGTGGCGACATCCTCTACGATGGACGCAACTTCGCGACAATGAGCAAGAAAGAGAAAGTCCACATGCGCCGCGAAATGGGTATGATATTCCAAGGTGCCGCCCTTTTCGACTCCTTGTCGGTGCTGGAGAACGTGATGTTTCCACTCGACATGTTCTCTACGATGAACTATAACGAACGAGTGAAGCGTGCCAAGGACTGCCTGGCACGTGTCAATCTGGTTGACGCGGGTAACAAATTTCCGGGTGAAATATCAGGAGGTATGCAAAAGCGTGTGGCCATTGCTCGTGCCATCGTGCTCAACCCGAAGTATCTCTTCTGTGATGAACCCAACTCGGGACTCGATCCGAAGACTTCGCTCGTGATCGATGAACTGCTCACGGGCATTACCAAAGAATTTAATATGACCACAATCATTAATACCCATGACATGAATTCCGTCATGGGTATTGGTGAAAATATCAGCTTTATTTATAAAGGACACAAAGAATGGCAGGGCACTAAAGATAACGTAATGAACAGTACGAACGAGAAGCTCAACGACCTCGTCTTTGCGAACGACCTTTTCCGCAAAGTAAAAGAGGAACTCACTCGATAGCTTATCGCATATACCACACGTTCTTCACGCTGACCATCGGAACGACCACTTGTTCTTTCGTTCCATCCCCATACGTGAAGATAAGGAATGCATCGGCCATGTGGTGGGTCGTATCGGCCACACCACCGGCCACGCTGACGGATTTGATGCCCTTGTGTTCCTTCTCCTGCTGCTCTATAAACATTCTGGCATTGACGATGAGTTGCTCGCGATAGCTCGCCGGCAGCTCTGTGGGCTGATAACGACCGGCAACGAAACTGCCATAGTCGCCGTTCAGCAACTGATCGTAATACACCTTGGCCGTCTGAGCGGCAAGATCGGAATCTGCCGGCCCGGAAGACGAATTGCCACAGGCAGAAAGCCACAAGGCGATGAATAAGAATAAGATGAACTCTCTCATCAGAATACGGTTTGTTTTTATTATTTCTGACGAATGAAAATGTTGATGGGGCAACCGTGCATGCTCCAATTCTCACGTATTTTGTTTTCGAGGAAACGACGATAGTTCTCTTTCACGTACTGCGGAAGGTTGGCATAAAACACGAAAGAAGGTATCTGCGTGTTGGGCAACTGCGTGCAATACTTAATCTTGATGTACTTACCCTTGACACTCTGCGGTGGGAAAGCCTCGATAAGTGGCAACATAACCTCATTGAGTTTGGATGTTCCCACGTGTGTCTTGCGGTTTTGATAAACGTCTTTAGCCGTTTCAAGCACCTTGAAGATACGTTGCTTGGTCATGGCGGAAGCGAAAATAATGGGGAAGTCTACAAATGGAGCCATACGATTGCGGATGGCTGCCTCGAAGGTATCAATGACTTTCTGCGACTTCTCTTCTACCAAATCCCACTTGTTGACAACGACTACCAAACTCTTATTATTCTTCTGTATAAGTTGGAAGATGTTCATATCCTGCGCTTCGATACCTCGGGTAGCGTCAATCATCAGGATGCACACGTCGCTGTTCTCAATCGCACGAATAGAACGCATGACGCTGTAGAACTCTAAGTCTTCCGACACCTTGTTCTTACGACGAATACCGGCCGTGTCGACCAGATAAAAATCGAAGCCGAACTTATCGTAACGGGTATAGATACTATCACGGGTAGTACCGGCTATCTCGGTCACGATGTTGCGATCTTCTCCGATGAAAGCATTGATAATGCTGCTCTTGCCGACATTAGGGCGACCAACGACAGCAAAACGAGGAATATCATCTTCGACTTCCTCCTTGTTTTCAGCAGGCAATTTATCGAGAACCAGATCAAGTAATTCGCCCGTGCCACCGCCTGTGGCGGCACTAATACAAATTGGTTCGCCCAAACCTAACTTGTAAAATTCGGCAGCTTCGTAGTAGTTAGCACTATTGTCAACCTTGTTGGCTACAAGGACAACAGGCAGTTTTGTACGCCGCAAAATGAGCGCCACATCCTCGTCCCAATCCGTAAGTCCCGTTTCAACGTCTACCAAAAAGAGCACCAAGTCGGCCTCTTCGGTAGCAACGATAACCTGTTTGCGAATGGCGTCTTCAAAAATGTCGTCAGAATTGACTACCCATCCTCCGGTATCAACAACGGAAAATTCGCGGCCGTTCCATTGGCATTTGCCATACTGACGGTCGCGGGTGGTGCCGGCGGTATCGCTAACGATGGCGCGACGAGACTGTGTTAATCGATTAAAGAGTGTTGATTTACCCACATTGGGGCGACCAACGATTGCAACTAAATTTGCCATAAATGCTGTTTAATTTCTGAAGTTATACATTCTTCGGCCCTCCTCTTGACGGAGAGTATGCCCTCTTTCTATTCAGGGCCAAATAAAAAAAATACAAATAAAAAATATATTTATAAGCTCTCATCTTTCACACTTCATTCTTTTGAGGAAAGAAGGAGACTTTAAATTTCTTTTCTTAGTCTGGATTATACCCGAAGTTGGTCAGTTCCCGCTGCGAAGAACGCCAATCCTTATCTACCTTTACAAACACTTCGAGGAAAATAGTCTTATCAAAGAACTTCTCAAGTGCCTTGCGAGCCTCACTACTTACTTTCTTTAGAGCTACGCCTTGATGGCCAATGATAATTCCTTTCTGCGAATCACGCTCCACATAAATAATGGCATTGATATGGATTTTCTTGTCGTCTTCCTTGAAACGTTCTACAACGACCTCTACCGAATAAGGAATCTCTTTGTCATAATAGCGTAGAATCTTTTCACGGATGATTTCCGACACAAAGAATTTAGCAGGTTTGTCGGTCAGTTGCTCCTTATCGAAGTAGGCCGGTGACTCTGGCAGAAGTTCTTGAATACGCTTCATCAGTATATCTGTGCCAAAATTGTTCTTGGCCGAAATAGGTAGAATCTCGGCATTGGGCAACAGTTTATGCCATTGGGTGACGATATTGCCTAACTCCTTCTGATTACTTTCGTCAATCTTGTTGATAAGTAGCAATACAGGTATCGTCATCTTGCGCACCTTTTCTAAAAAGTCGAGATTCTTTTCTGCATTTTCCACCACATCAGTCACGTAGAGAAGAATATCGGCATCAGCTAAAGCCGACTCTGAAAAAGCCAACATCATTTCCTGCATCTTGTAATTAGGCTTCAAGACACCGGGGGTATCAGAGAATACAATCTGCATATCATCCGTATTCACGATTCCCATGATACGATGACGAGTAGTCTGCGCCTTAAACGTGGCTATGCTGATACGTTCGCCAACAAGTTGGTTCATCAGCGTACTTTTCCCCACATTGGGATTTCCTACGATATTTACAAAACCTGCCTTGTGCATATATTTGAATTTAAACAAAAAAACGCACCGTCTTATCAACAATAAGAAAGATGCGTTTTCTTGTTATTTTATAAAATCGTTTACTTTATTCCTGCCACTTCGGCACCATCATAAGCCCAACGGAAGTAGCTGGCTCCATTGACAAATCCTGCGCCAAAAGCGGTGAACAACAGGTTATCACCCTTCTTCAGGTCTTTTTCAAAATCCCAAAGAACGAGTGGCATACAGGCCGCGCTTGTATTACCATAGCGCTGAATATTGACAAGTACCTGTTCCATCGGCACACCTACGCGTTTAGCTACTGCCTCTATGATGCGAAGATTTGCCTGATGAGGAACTACATAATCAACGTCTTCTACCGTCAGATTATTGCGTTTCAGCAATTCCAAGCAATCGTCTCCCATGGCCGTCACAGCATAACGAAACACCGTACGCCCCTCTTGATAGGTAAAATGCATACGATGGTCTATCGAATAGTGAGAAGCCGGGAACACAGAACCACCCGCCTTTACATGTAGGAAAGGAAGTCCCTTACCATCAGTACGATGAATAGAGTCGACCAAACCAATATTTTCCTCCTCCGTTCCTTCTACCATAACAGCACCAGCACCATCGCCGAAAAGCGGACAAGTTGCGCGATCCTGATAATCAGTAATCGATGACATCTTATCTGCTCCTATTACAATAATACGCTTATGGCGACCGCTCTGGACCATATTACAAGCTACATCAAGAGCATACATAAAGCCACAGCATGCTGCTGCAAAGTCAAATGCAAAAGCATTCTTTAGGCCAAGTCGGCCTAGTACGATAGAAGCAGTCGAAGGATGAACATAATCGGGCGTAGTCGTAGCTACGATAAGCGCGTCAATACTATCCGGTTCCGCGCCTGTCTTCTTCATCAGAAGCTTGGCTGCCTTGCGAGCCATATAAGAAGTGCCCAAACCTTCTTCGGTCAGGATACGGCGCTCCTTGATTCCTGTACGGGTAACGATCCATTCATCATTGGTGTCAACGATTCTCGACAATTCCTCATTATTGAGAACATAATCAGGAACATATCCAGCGACACCTGTGATGATAGCGTTAATTTTTCCCATTATTCAGCTGTTTCCTTAACAACGGCAACCTTGCCTCTATAATAACCGCAAGTGGGGCAAACCGTATGATATACATAGTAAGCACTACAATTAGGGCAAACTGCCAATGTTGGAGCTACTGCCTTATCATGAGTTCTTCTCTTGAGTGTACGAGTCTTCGATTGTCTTCTTTTAGGATGTGCCATAATTCTTTAATTTTTAACTTATTCTTTTTCTTTATTTTTTAAATCTCGGAGGGCTTCCCAGCGTGGATCTATTGTCTCTTCTTCCTCACTACTTCGGGTAGCCATATGCTCTTCGAGCATCTTCACCATAGCAGGGTTGCAATTTCCAGGTGCATGCACATGCTTGATAGGAATATTGAGACTTATAAATTCATAGATGAACCATGACACGTCTAAGACTCCTTTATCTTCAGACACAATAACAAGTTCATCATCCTCTGTTGTTTCCTCTCCAAACTTGACAACAAGGCTTTCTTCAGCCAATATAGACTGTTCCATATCGTCTAAACACTTGTCGCAAGGTATATGTACGTAGCCCTCTATATGGAAATCAAATTCAAAGCATGACGCCACACGTCGGACAGACAAGTCTACATGCAACGTACCTCGACGAACTTCCGGAGCTTCAATCGCCTCAAAAAATGAATTATCAAGTTTAAACTGCAACAAGTTTTCACCCTCTTGCAGTGCTTTCAAATCAATCTTAAAAGGCTCTAAATCGCACATTTACAACAAATTGTATACTGTTTCGGGCTGCAAAGTTACTAAAAACTGTACAATAAACAAAATAAAAGCCGTTTATTTTTAAACCTATGAGCTATGAATGTCAGTCTATTTCATCTTCCACCAGACAGGAGCAGATATCTTTAGACCATTTTACGAAAGCATTCTGAAAACGTATATCGAACAACCTTACTTGCGAAGAGAAATTCTAAAAGTTGTACCTTTTCCTTCTTCCGACCAATTCACCCATATACGACCATGGTGATAAGTTTCTACGATACGCTTTGTAAGACTCAATCCCAGTCCCCAACCACGCTGTTTCGTTGTAAATCCAGGCGAAAAGACATGCTTCATATTCTCCTTTTTAATTCCTCCTCCTGTATCCGATACATCGACAAAAATACACTCAGCCTGTTCTTTTACGGCTATTGTTATACAACCATCGGCCCCTCTCATTGCATCAACGGCATTCTTAGCCAAATTCTCTAAAGCCCACTCAAATAAGGGGCGATTAAGCGGTAATACAATATCGGCTGTAGGACATGATATAACCCATCTTAAACTGGCAGGAGAACGCAGTTGCATATAATCAACAACATGCTGTATAATTTCTATCAGCCTACATGGTTCCACTTCCGGCAAAGACCCTATTTTAGAAAAACGGTCGGCCACAAGCTGCAACCGATTGACATCATTTTCCATATCTGATAGAATAGGATTCTCTACCTCAGTTTCTTTCAATATCTCTAACCACGCCATCAAACTTGAAATAGGCGTCCCCAACTGATGAGCGGTTTCACGCGAAAGTCCAACCCACACTCGATCTTGCTCAGCTCTCTTTAAAATGACAAGTGCAAAGAGCACGACTAGCATAAATACAATAACAACGAAGAGTTGTACATACGGATACACCGTTATTTGACGCAACAAAGATGATTCTCCATAGCATACATCAACATAATCAGCATGTGTCGCTTTAACAATAGAATCTGCTACCTGCAGATCAATCCGAATGAAGTTACCTCTATCTTTAAATTCCTTTCCCGTCCTCGAAACGAGCATAATACTATCAGAACCCGCGCTTCTAGATATATCCATATTACGCCACATCAAAGCCTCCCCACGTTGATTGAGCACCACTACAGGTATTGTATGATTTTTGTTGATAACCTTCAGGACTAAGTTTAAATCCGTATGCTCATCGGCAAGATTAAGCGAACGCATAGCTTCACCCCACACCTCCATACGCACTCTCTCCTCCTTGGCCAAATCTTTTGCTAAATAATGAGAGATTAGCAATGAAACAATGGATATCAACACGGCCGTCAATATAAGCACAACCTTGATATAACGAAAACGATTAGTCCATCTCATATCCTATTAACGCAATATAACATAGAAAATTATATAACAGCAACTATATATCTTTTCAAGCGGAGAGGAATGAGCAAAAGAACAAAAAAAAAGAGAGCCTCCGTTACTTCCGTAACCAAGGCTCTCTAAATAAAAGAAGGC
>CAUURC010000081.1:0-11946 GCA_963547405.1 uncultured Prevotella sp. | reverse complement strand
GATTCGGCTGTCGACAAACGCAATTTTGTCAATTTTCATTCACTCAAAAACGGCCTAAAAAAAAGTGGAAAATAGAAGCCGTGAAGACCTTTTTCGTAGTCTTGAAGGGTCAAAAAGGAGAGATTTCGACCCATTGCTATGCTTTCGGACTGCAAAAGCAGTCCTTTTACAAGCTCAAAGCATAACTATGACACGGCAAAAGCAGTGCTTTTAGCGGCTAAAAGCACTGCTTTTACAAGGGAAAAGAGCCATGATTACGACGTCTAAACTGCTAAAACGCTAATTCACAAGGAGTTATAAATTCGCGAATGCTTGCGTTATTCTCAACCAAAAGTTTTTCGGCTGAGAATAACGCAGCCATTTTGACGCCTTTGTCATTTTTTTTTATTTTTATTATTTCTATCTTTTTATTTTTTGTTCGTTCATTTTTTCTTCATACCTTAGTGACGAAATAGAAGCTATTTACAACGACATTATCCCAATAACTATAACCTCTATGAAGAAATATACGCATGCATGGTTGGCCTTTATGGCCATGAAACGATTGGAACAGGCCGCCATTCCACAGGATCATCAGGCCAACGCGCAATCGCTCGTTAAATGGTTCAAGGATTATCGCGACTTCGTGATTTCGGGTTCGTGGTATCCAGACGACGTGTTTAAAGATATGGCGACAAGTCACATCATCAAATATCGTCCAGATGAGAAGTCAAATAATGTATCGTTCCGTAAGATGCCAAACACGCTACGTTGCTATCAACTGGGGCTGAAATCGCCGTTGTATCAAAAGCCTTTCACCATCGAGGCAGGCAATCTCGCCGATCGCTGCGAGGCTTTCGCGCAGAGTATCGTTGACAGTTTCAAGATGCTGCGCACCGAGGACAAGGGCAATCCCATCAGCCCGTCCAACAATCACATTGCCACACGCTTCTTCATCCTTAGTCATTACATCGCCGACTGCCACATGCCGCTCCACTGCGACGCGCGTTCGTTTTCAATGGGCGCCAATATCCACGCGTTCATCGAGAGCGAATGGGACAAGCAGGTGCGTGCTTCGTACGAGCTTGACAAGGACAACAAGCGTTTCTTCTACGACCCGCAGGGCTATCCGCTGAAAAAGAAAATGACCGATCTCATGACGGCTGTGGAACAAGAGATCGTAGAACGTCCGTTTAAATACGAGTGGGGCTCGGGCTGTAAGAACACGTGGGACTACATGAGTGGAGTTTCTCAATACTCTTATCTGATGGCCTATCGCATGATTCCCGCCGAATACGACAATACCAACTTAAGTAAGGATACCTTCCGCGAGCTTGATTGCTGGAAGGAGTTCGACAACTACAGCAAAGACATCTTTTCAGATGCCGTAGAATCAATTGCCCGTGTGTGGTTACATGTCTGGGCCCGATACCGCCAATGGGCGAAATAAACCAACTATGGCTCTTACCCAATGCGCAAATCGTCAACATACTTTTATAACGGCAAAGAACCAGACATACTCTCTTGACAGATACTTGCACCACCGTGAACAGTTGCGTTATTTTCAATCGAAAATACTTTGGTTGAAAATAACGCGGTTGGTTTAAAGACTTTGTCAAAACACCCCTCATCACCTCCCCCATCATCACTCGAAACCTACCATCTATTACCTCCTACCCCCTACCATCTGCCAACCCATATACCAACTACAAGGTTTTATTCTATTAACCCTTCTTCAGTATCTTTGTGCCGATTTTAATTGATACGGATAACTTACAAAATCAAAACGAATTATCAACTATACAACGATGAAGAATAAAGGCATAATCATCCTCGTCATGCTATTGGGCCTCCTGTCTTGCTATGGTGCGGCTGAGGCGCAAACCAAAGTAAGGACGAAACAACACACGGTGACACTTATCGTGAAGGAAAAAGGCAATCAGGATGCCATTATCATGGCCACCTGTCTGCTCAATCCGCTACAAGCCTATGCTGCCACTGACATTGAAGGCAAAGCTGTTTTCAAAAACATACCCGAAGGTAAGTACACTTTAGAGATTACCTATGTAGGTTTTGAGAAATACCAGACGACCCTGCAAGTAGACCGCGACTTGGAACTGCGGGTGCAACTCACCCCCACTTCACTGGCATTAAAAGAGGTGGTGGTGACGGCCAAGCAGAAATCGTCGGGGGCTTCAACCACAAGCCTCATCGGCCGACAGGCCATCGACCACCTACAAGCTACATCGTTGGCCGACATCATGCAGCTTATCCCCGGTAAAACGATGGGAAATACCGATATGACGCAGCAACAGAACCTGCAACTGCGTACATTGGTAAACAACAACACGAGTGCTTTCGGAGCGAGTGTAGTCATCGACGGCGTACCGATGTCGAACAACGCAACCATCACTCAGGGACCATTCAACGCCGCCGCTTTCGTAGGTACCGATCTGCGACAAGTGAGTGCTGACCACATCGAGAATGTTGAAGTCGTGCGTGGCATACCATCGGCCGAATACGGCGACCTAACGAGCGGACTGGTCAT
Organism: uncultured Prevotella sp.; assembly: GCA_963547405.1. Lineage (GTDB taxonomy): Bacteria > Bacteroidota > Bacteroidia > Bacteroidales > Bacteroidaceae > Prevotella. The sequence goes on along the minus strand of CAUURC010000081.1, from coordinate 9,419 downwards.
CATCCATTCCAAGGTAGGTGTAACACCGTGGCAGGTAAAGGCTAAGGTAACGCCCGAAGCACAGAACTATTCGTTGGGTAAAGGATTCAGACTGGAGAAAGCCGGAATCATCAATTTCAACTTCGATTATGCTAAAGCGTGGGGAGATCCGCGCATGAAGACACGCAGCTATGGCCGTTACACCCTCAATATGGGCTATGGATACGACTTCAACCGCAAATGGCACACCGACACGAAACTGCGCTTTTTCTACACAAAAGACTGGAATGGGAAAGACCCTGATGCCATTGACGACGGCACCGAAAGCTACAGTAAGAACTACACGCTGGGGCTGACGCACAATGGTCGCCTGTCTATCGACAAATTATTGATGCGCACGCTGACCTATACAGTAGGCGCCACGTTCTCCAAATTAGACAATCGCAATACAGGATTTGTCACCAACAGTTCGGGACTACTGCCCATTTTGACAGCTCGACAGACAGGTTACCACATCATTCCCTGGATGACACAGAGCTATTTGGCTACAGGCGTGACGGAGAGTAGACCCGGAAACGTGTTCGCTAAAGTAAACAACGCTTTCTTCTTCCACACCAACAAGGTGCGCCAAAGCTTCAAAGTGGGTGCCGACTACAGATTGAGTTGGACGGCCGGACGAGGCTATTACAACCTCGATGAAACGCGCCCCTATCGCCCCAACAGCAATGGACGTCCCCGGGCATTTGACGATATCCCGGCATTGCACCAATTATCAGTCTACGGCGAGGACAACCTGAACTGGGATATCAACAAGGTGAACAAGCTCTTAGTTAACTTCGGTATACGTTTCACGACACAACAGCCGTTTGCCGACATCGCGACAACAAGCCTCAATCCACGTCTCAACATGACATTCACGGTGAGTCGCTGGCTCGAAATCCATGGCGGCATCGGTCTAAACTCCAAAGCACCAGGCTTAGACTACCTCTATCCCGACAAGAAATACGACGACCGCGTGGCCGCCAACTACATGCCACAAGACAACAAGGCAGGTCAGCTACTCGCCTACCATACGCAGGTGTATGACGTAGCTTATTCGAAAGGACTCAAGAACGCGACAACAACAAAGATAGAACTGGGACTCGACCTCAAACTACCAGGGCAGCGCAAACTCTCTTTCTTAGCTTATCACGACCGTACACCTAATGGTTTTGGCTCCGTTGCCGACTACTTCACCTATGAAAGCAAAGTGTTTACGGCCGACAAAGGCCTTAACATCACGCCCGGCGGCACGACCACTATCGATTACGACAATCCCGCACGCCGCGATCTCGTGTTTATGACGAAGGGCACAGTAGGTAACAGCAACACGACGGTGAACAAAGGTGTAGAACTGGACTTTGATTTGGGTGAAATAAAAGCGCTCCACACGTCGCTGTTTTTCAGTGGAGCCTACTCCGAAACCAAGACTTGGTCGAACCAGTCACCGACACAAAGCGTGCCCGAAAAGCTGCTGCCAACGAACTACAGCAACAATAACCTGACACCATTCAAGGTTGTTTACCCCGCCGGACAGGATTATGACCAGTACCGTCGTTTCATCAACACACTGCGACTCGTGACCAACATTCCCCGATTGCGAATGGTTGCCTCGTTCACGGCACAAGCTATCTGGTATGACTACAGCTACAATTACGTAGCAACCAAAAAGCCAATAGGGTTGATAGACACCAATCTGGCCTATCACAGCATTCCTACGGACGGGCAAAACGGCTACCTCGACATGGCAGGCAACTACTATGCGACGGCTCCAGCCAATATAGATGTTGTTAAAATAAGCGATCTAACCCTCCGTTCGAGCGAATCTGTACCTACCAAGAATCCCATCACATGGAATCTTTCTGGGCGATTAACTAAGGAACTGGGCAAAATTGGCGGCTTCTCGCTCTACGTCAACAACCTTATGTACTACGAACCATATCTGAAGAGCAACCACACAACGACGCTGACCCAGCGCAATACCACTTCGTTCAGCTATGGCGTGGAGTTATATTTCAATCTTTAAACAACCAATCATGAAGAAATCCTTCTTTTTCCTTATATGCTTCATCAGTGTGGGACTAATCTCCTGCGTTGACTACAGTGACGAGGCAACGGCCATTTCGGCCAAAATTCAAGTGGTGGCACCACAGGAATTCACAGTGACCGGCCATCTTTCAGGTCGCACCGTCACGCTGAGCAACGCCACGGGAGCCAGTTATACAGCCTTAACTGACGGCAACGGCATGGCAACGTTCGAAAGCATGATACCCGACGTGTACAACGTGTCAACAGCTTGGGACATCGATGCCCATGAATATACCGCAGCCACGGGACAACCGACGACCGAAGGCTACTTCGCGACCATCTCCGGCAATATCAATAACCAGCTTATCAAATCAGACGAGCCCGTAAAACTGGCGACAAATCTGGTGACCGGAGCATCGTTGCTCATCAGTAAGGTTTATTATGCTGGTTCGAAAGACAACAACAAGAAGAATTATCTGGCCGGTCGCTATCTGGAAATCTACAATCAGACCAACGGCAAGATTGACGTAGCGGGGCTTTATATCGGTATGATTGAAACAAACTCGACTCCGGCATACACGTTAGACAACCTGCATACGGCTTATGCGGACAGCGTCGTCATACTGAAACAAATATTCCGCATACCGACAGATAAACCATACATGCTAAATCCGGGCCAAGCCATAGTCATCACGAACAGCGCTATCAATCATACAGTGAACAGTTCGATGGAACAAGACCTCTCAAAAGCCGACTTTGAGGCTAAGGAAGAGAAGGGGGGAATCATCAACAATCCCAGCGTTCCGGCTCTATTGCCCATCGTTGCTACCGGCAATATCAATTTCCTACAAAGTGGTCCTGACGGTATCGTCATCTTCCGAACAACTGAAGACCCGAAGAAATGGCCACTCGTTTATAAATATGGAGCAACAAAGGGACAACGCTATACGGCCATGCCGAAACGGTTTATCATCGATGGCGTGGATATCCTGAAGAACAAGACAACGGGTGTAGACATTTCGACCAAACGATTGTATGCCGACATCGACGCAGGTTACACCGTCATCCAAGCCATCACGGGGTATACGGGAGAAGTTATCTACCGAAAGACGGCGGAACGACGGGGTTCCGATGGTCATAGAATACTGCAGGACAGCAATAACTCGCTGAATGATTTCAAGATTTCGACAACGATTAAAACACGGGAATATGACGACTAAAACGATATTAGCGGGCTTGTGCGCCTTAGGTTTCATTCCGGCAATGGCGCAACAAGAACTGATGACCAACGCCAAATACCAGCAGCTAGACGCCCGGACACTGTGGCACAACACCGATAACGCCGCCGGACTGGGCCAAGACAGGACCGAGAACCACGGAACAGCTTACTTTGACTATTCCTATACGGGCGGTAATTACCACCGGGTGCAAGAAGGTTCTTCGACAAATCAGCTTCGCTTCTTCACGGAAAGTTATCAACAATTGTCGTCAAAACTCTACAGTTACGGCAAATTTGCTTTCAATATGAACCACACCAAGGAACGGGCGTGGGCCGACGTGATGCGACCATACAACAGCAATCCTTATTTCTCTGGCTCGTCGGTACCGGGTCGCTACGACCTACAAACCATTGACCTGACGGCTGCAATAGGAACGACACGGCTGGGACGGTGGAATCTGGGTGCCAAATTAGATTATAACCTCGGCGACTTGAGCCGTCTGCGCGATCCACGATCGCGTGCCGAATTGCTCGACTACCGGCTGACCCCCTCCGCCATCTATAATTTCGGCAAAGCATTCACCCACCATACCATTGGACTGGCTGCCTGGTATCATCGTCGGAAGGAGAAAATCGGAAGCCTGACGACCGTCCAAACAGATGCCAACTTGAAGTATTATCTAATGTCTGGCATGGAAAATGCCACAGGAAACATCCGTGGCTACAACGGCTATCAGCGTGAATGGGTAAACCATAACTTCGGAGTCGAGCTATCGTATGCCTACAAGAAAAGTATATTCTACAACTTAACGAGCGCGAGTTTGCAAAGGGGATCAGAGAGTATTCTGGGACAATACAAGTATCGTCCGGGCCATTTCTACAGCTACATCTACGGCTTGCAGAGCCAAAACCGGTTCGAAGGAGCCTACTTGCTGCACCAGCTCGATGTGAAAGCTACTTTTGAAGAAGCTTATGCCGACGAGTATCGCCAACAACTAATCATTGAAAACGATCCAAATACAAGTTTGAACTCCTATCATTACGAGACACTCATCAAGTTCAAGAAGCGTTATCAGGTGAAGAATCTCGACCTCGGACTACACTATCGGATTTCTGCAGAAGAGGATTACGGCCTGCCGGGATTCTATTTGGGCATCACGAGCAACTACAAACAGGTGAGCAACCGATACCTGCTCAATACTTCAAAGTTGGAATATGGACGCCTAAACCTAATAGAAGAAATGGGATTCTATTGGAAGAACTGGAGTATAAACACCAACCTGGGCTACAGCTGGTCGACCCAAAGCCGGCTGAAGCTGGCCGATGAGACCACCGACTACGCGAAGAATGTGCTGAAGCCCGACATGAAATATCATGAAGCGAACTACTGGCATTGCCGCCTTGAAGTGATGCGCGAACAGCCCCTGACCATCAAGAAGATGAAAACCAACTGGTACGCGAAGGCCTATGCCGACTTCATTGAAAAGAAAAAGCCTGAAAAAGACGACCCCAACAAATACACGTTAGGCTTCTCCTTCGGCATACTTTACTAACAGGGAGTCCACATACCCACCCCCATATATACGCAAGCAGCAGGAACTTACGATGGGTTCCTGCTGCTTGCGTATTTTTATACAGCCCTGCACAAGCCTAAATCGCTCATTAGACTTCAGAATAAAGCAATATATCGACTTTCTAATGATCCATTTGGAATAAACCGAAAAGGCTTCTCGGCTCACCGAAAAACCACAGACACGACTCTACCAAAGGCCGTTTTCCTGACCGTTTTTTACATTTCTACATCTTGCGTCAACGTAAAGGGGACGTAAATCTTCATGCTCCGACGCTTTTTCGGCTGTTAATCAGGATGCAAAAAGCAGAACAAAGTTAATTTAGGCATCTTCTATGTTCAAACTCTCTCTCTCTTTACGTTTTATGGTATATTCTTCCTCTATACGAAAGAATACTCGTAACTTTTCACACATTTTTTTATAAAGACATTAAAAGAGCAAACACATTCCACATCGTATGCTCAAAGGACAACAAAAATAAACATGAAGAAAACAACTTTCAGGTTTCTGCCATTAAGCCTTATTACTGGCAGTAACTTTTAGAGGATGCTCTAACGAAGCTATCCCAGCTGGTGATGACGAAAACAACGCGCCTGCCTATGCACGCGGGAGTTTAATCTCTCTCCTATTAGAATCATCAGACTACGTTACAAACGCGACACGTGCCGTAGATGGTAACGACAAGGGCGGCTTCTACCGAAAACTTAGGCGAAGGCTTAGAGGCATTGGTTGAGGTGGTTGAAAACCCGGTAAACAAGGCTGCTACACGTGCCATTTCTCCTGCGCCAACTGGCAAGCACACGATTCTGGCGTATCAGAATGGTGAACAGAAAGCAAAGTGGGTGGTGAATTATAAGTGCCTAAAACACTACACTAACAAATAACACCGTTGCTGGTTGCTTATTTTCATTATTTTTATTTACTTTGAGCTTACAATCTAAAATAGAAAATCTATGATATCAACATGGGAATCTTTTAAGAGTATACGATTACGCAGTCTATATAAAAATAAATATCTAACTGGGCGTGGATTGACGAAACTGCAAATTAATGCTATTATGCGTAAGATGAAAGTCTATATCGACCGGATAGAACAATCTCCACTTTCCATACGTACACATGCTGCAGGCGATATACAAGAGCTTGCAACAATTTTTGAGGACGTGTTTAATAATAAATGGAAAGAATATATCAAGGATAGTTATAAAGATATTCCTTTCTACTTCCAAGATTATTGTAACTTTATTATGCTCATGAGAGAATATGTTAGAACTTATCCTATAACGAATAACCTTACATATCCAAATGGAGAACCAATACAGTTAGAAGACTTTGTAGAATCTGTGAAAGCAAAGCATAACCATATAAAGCTCATTATTGATGGTGAAGCTAATGTTTATTCTGCGACGAAAGCTCTTACAGTAGTCATCTCTAAGATAGGATTAGATTCTGTATATGCAGCTAATTATAAGGTTGTTGATATGAAGGTTTTAACAAAGCATATACCATTAGGAAAGGAGAAAAAATATACAAGTATAGGAGGAGGATGGTTTTTGTGTACTTTAGGTGATACGATGTCAAAATTACGCCTTATCAAAATCTTAGCCATGCACTTTCATAAAGAAATAAGAGCGGAGATAGTTTAATTCTCCCTCTCGTCTGAGAATACGTAACAATATCCCATATTTTCATAGCTAATAATTCATAAGGATTCTTCGATATTATAAATTGCTTTATGTTTTTGGTTATGTGATTAATTTATAGACAGACTTATACAGATATGGGATCTTGTAGGTATGCATGGGTGCCGAGTTTTGTTCTTCTTTGCGGCTTAACTCGATGACGGTGTCATCGTAGCCCATTTCGGTAAAGAAAAGGCGAACTATTTCCTGTTCTTCCTCTGTAATGGCGCGTCGCTACAGTTTTACGTTGTTGTTGATTTCCGAGATCGAGCATACCATTACTTCGCGTCGGGCACGCATGGCCGCAGGTCACTTGTCCGAACGTTGTCGTAGATACTCGATATGCCCCACGTGAAGCGTTTCTTGCGGTCGGGCGTGAAGAGCGGGCAAGACTTGCTCACCGGTTATCTGCTTCGGCTTCACAATCATGTATTGTTCGCGCAGGTTCTCCTCACGCATCGTGTAAGCGGTGTGACGTAGGTGTTTGTCAGCCTGCTCGCAGTGGGTGGCTGCGCAGTGCGCAAAGTCGGTGTCTAATTGGTGTATTCTTCTTGGGTCATAGGGTAAACTTTATATTGATAGACAGATTCTTTAAACGAATATATTCATTTTTGGATAAGTTGGAAATATATCACTATTACATGCAATATATATGCGATGTCTATAACTGATTTCTTCACCTTCTATTCCCATCGTTTCCATTATCTGCTTGCGTACACTTCGCTCTGAGTCTATATAATCTCTTTCAAGTAGTCTTTTTTTTAGTTTCTGATGGTTAAATTGAAAATATAAGATGATAGCATTAGATTTTATAAATCGGCTCCCTATACATTCCCACCAATAGGTATCAGTAGGACCTAAAGATGTACCATAAATATAAAAAATATCAGCATCTTGAATTAAAGATCTACAATCCATATCAACATTTGTGCCTAATTCTACATTCCCTTTGGGTTTTATTATTAAATCTTGAAAGTTCTCATCCCTACAAAAGTCCTCGTTTGCTACCTGAGTTAGATCATTTACTCCAAACAGTAAATCAGACTCATTCAATATTCCATGTATATGTTTTATACTCCTAACTCTAAAAAGGTCAGATGTGGAACGGTCGCTATAATTGTATTCACCATCTATCTTTCCCATTAAAAGGCCTTCAATGGTCTTTGTATAGTTAAAACTAATTATATCAGCATTTACTTCTCCTATAGAATAGAAGCCCACTTTTCGAATTCTTTCTTTCGAGATGTTGTATGAAGGTAGTTTTCTGGATACATTAAGTCATCCCAAAATTTTCTTTCATCATCTTCAGAAATAGGTCGGGCTTTCTGAGACACCAAAGCAAGATATTTTTCTAATGCATGACTAATATCTCTGTAGAAATCCTTAAATAGCTCCACATTAGAAACCTCTTTTGTAAATAGTCCCTTATATATTTCTAAATCTTTCCAATGTTCTCCATTCTCCTCTCTTACTTTTGAAAAGAACTTTTCTTTGATAGAAGCGACACTATCATCTGAGGTTTCCAAAGTTGCATAGTACTGTAGAAAATCAGATTCGTAAATCAAATCCATTTCCAAAGATATAAACACAATTTGTCATCAGTATCTATTTTATATAAAACAATAATCGCAGTAATCCTTCAAAAAGGCATTACTGCGATTACATTTAGAATATATTTTACTTCACTTCCTCAAACTTATCCTACGCTGATTATCAGATGATTACATTCTTATGGTACAAAAATGTTTCCTCAATTTGAGTAGTATTGATTGAAAAACATCTTGGATATTGTCTTGCAGATCTATATCTTCTATTATTTTTATAATCTTCTAGGTTTTTACCTAAATCAATCATTAGGAGGATTATCCCTAATGACAATTTGGGGTTATATCACATCATATTGAAATCTTATATTTTTTAACTCATCTGTCATTTCAAGAGCCTTTCTTTTCTTCGTCTGTCTTCCCGTCTCACTAATAAGATGCAAGTTCGTTTTAGCCCTAGAACAGATGACGTATAGCAATTTCTTTGAAGCTTTAATCCCCTTTTGAGCAAATATGTCATTCCAGTGTGGGATAAAACCTTTTAAAAGTCCATATGCGATTACTGTTTCAAATTCTTCTCCCTTTACACCAACACAAGTATTAATGACGACTCCTGTTCTTTCTCTATAAAAACTTTTAAACGATTGAATATCACTAGGAATTTTAAAATTAGGATCTTCTACACGCTTCTTAATACTAGTAAAATACAAATCCCATAATTCTACCAGCTGTGGATGCTTGGTATAATCTATTTCTACAGCCTTAAGAAATTGCATAAAACAATCTTTTATATAATCAAGGCCCTCTACCTCATTAGAATCTATTGAATTTATTAGTCTCAACAAATTTCGTTCACTTGAATATCTTTCTAAGAATTCTGTATTTGTAATATCTCTAAAACCATCTATTAATTCAGTTGCCCATCTATACCTTGCTGAATATATTTTTGGATTTGGTTCTGTGAGGAATAGCCGTGAAAGTTTATACCAAATATTATCTCTATTTTTTGACATTGGGGCTAATCCTGAAGCATCAAAATTTACGTCAGGTAACGTTACTCTTAATTTTCTTGAAACAGAGGTTATCAACCACCATTGTGGGACTAATACACAAATTTCATCCTCTGGAATTCCCTTATCCAAGCTGTTTTGAATTAATCTGGCTATTTCATCTACAATATTAGATTTATCAACCGTCTGATTAAGCGTTATCAAACTATCTTTTTCAGCATTAGACCCAACAGCATTAATTTTAATAGGCTGTGTTTGAAAATTACTATAAAAGTCAATAATCCTTTGACTCGATCTATAATTACCACTGAGTGTTAATGGTGTTACAGGAAGATTTTCAAGTTCTG
>CAUURC010000080.1:0-11955 GCA_963547405.1 uncultured Prevotella sp. | reverse complement strand
CAAACAGCTCGTGGAAAAAAGAGGACGAGCTTCGCTCACTTAAAAGTGAAGCTGCTGAATTGGACAGAAAGATTGCGCTTACCCTTACTCCGCCAGATGAAGAAAAGGTAGAAAAAGAGGAAATAAAGCAAGGAAAAGATTTATCCAACAACTCTGCCAAAATAAAGAATGAGAACAATCCAGCCCAAGACAAAGAGGAATATAGTCGTTTGCAGAGTTTCAGACCCAAGTGGAGACGTTAAAAGAATGGTTGTTTTTCTTTCCTGCAAGTAAACTAATAGTTGACTTATGAGGAAATTTCCGAACTATTCCCAAGAGGAAAATCAGCCAATATATATCTATGCGATAGTTAGACTTTGGCAATAAAATAAATATTTTGCCAAAATCTAACTGTTAGGTTTGAAGCCCTTTGTCATCAATCATCTCGCTTTCGTACTACCTCATCTATCTCCTCCCTTTGATATTTGCTTTAAGAATCTATAGAAGATAATCCCTATTCATTCGTGAGGTCAATTTCTCTCAAAGACTTCAGTATTTTCAGAAATGATGCTTTTATGGTATTTGAAGATGGAATATCTCGATAAGCTATAGCAGATAAGTTCTCAACGTATTTGGGAGTCAAAATCTCCCATAAATGGTCAAAATCCACTACCAACGGAGACTGATTTATGTCTTTTAGGTCTTTCCAGCCCAAAGGCTCGTCAAAAGCCTGTTGGTCGTGTTCCACCAAAGTCTTTATGTCTCGAACAAATTCTTTTCTACATACATAATCTTCCAATTCTTTGATATTCAATAGTGCATTCAAGTCATAGAAGTGGCGTATTTTAGATGATAATGATGCTGTTGGCTGCTCGCTCATTGAAAAGCGAATGAGAGACACTATTTTCTCGCACAAGGTTTGTTTAAGAGATAAGACATTTAGTTCAAAAGGTTCAAGGTGATACATCTCTATCACATCTTCCATCTTTTGCTTTTTCAAATATGTAGTTACAAAAGGCTCTATCGTCCTTTTCTCATATGGAAAAGGATTGGCAAATGCACTAATCTCTACAATAATTCTCGCAGGAACAGGATTTACAGAAGTATCAAAACCTGTATGGGCTGTATAAGAGAAGGCTTGCTTCCTATATTTTGAGCCCTTGGATATATCTGAAAAAGTTTTGTCCTCTGTCAAGCCCATAGTAACCTCTTTCATCAAGTTTGATAAAAGCATTTTAACCTGATTGCCACTCATATCCCCGCTGATGACAGCAAAATCCACATCCTCTGAAAACCTATCTATCAGTTGATATGCCTTTGATAAAGAAGTTCCTCCCTTAAATACGATTTTTGGCTCATAAGAACTTCTGGACAATGCACGAAGTATTCTTGAAATATGGTAGTCTTTCTCTATTAATAGTATAGGGATTTTCAAATCTTCTGACGAGGTATGTACCAATTCCATGAATAACTCAGTGTCTAAATATAGAGAATCTTTTATTGTATGTTCCATTGACTAGAAACTAAAGTTGGTGAGAGTCCTACTCTAAATCGTGTAAGCGGACTTAATGTTTGAAATAATGTAGCCGCAAGAGAATCATTGGTTAGCATTGAGCCCAATAAGGCTCGCGTGAGCGGAGAGTATTTTAAGGCAAGATTGACCAGTTGCATCTGCTCATCCTTAGAGTAGTCATTGACTTTTGCCTTTAAGAGAATATATGATCTATCAGTAGTTGTATCAGGTATCTTTTTAATCCACTTCAAGCAGTCTAATATGCGCAGCATTTCGATATTATCTCGATTGATGGGATTTTTCTGCAATACAAAACGAATCGTATACATTCCACGTTTTCCGTTCCGTTTAGGGAAATTGGAGCCTATCTCAAGAGTTGAAGACTGTTGCGTTGTCAATCCAAACAAGTTGAATGCATAGAACCCGGTCAGATAGCCTATAGGGGTGTCGTTGTCATAGAGTAAGTCACGGAATCGTTCTTCCATGGACGGACCAACAACACCAAATCTTGTTCGTTTGGGTTTATAATAAGTACCTCGGCTAAGGCGCTCTATTTCACCCTCCTGAACCAGTCTTCCCAAAGTGACTACAGCAGCATTTTGCTCACTGCGAGGAAGCCCTAAGTCTTCCAATCGGAACACTTTTCCCGTCTCAAAATTTGAAATTTTATTTTTAATACTTTTGCTTGTCATACAAATTGTTCCTTTTGCAAAGGTATATATTTTGTTGTGTAAATGCAAGTATTTACACAACAAAACAACAAGGATTTAGTATAAGGAGACTTACCAACCATCTCGCTTCCGTACCATTTCATCTATCTCTTCCCGAAGAAAAAGCAATCGACCATTAGCTTTGAGGTAAGGAATTTTCCCTGCCCAAACCCAGTTATAGATAGTTTTTTGCTCAACTTTCAAGATTTTAGAAACATCTATGATGTCCAGATATTCCGGTTTCAAAGGTGGACGGACAGTTGTATCGACGGATTGCTCTTGCAGGACAAGTAGCTGGTCGAGTTTATTCTCGACAGTTCTTAGTGTATCAAACAATTGTTTGCACCAATCTGTTTCTGAAGTATTGTTTAAGTATGGCATAGTTCTCCTTTTTGATAGTTTCCACTTGTATCTTGCGTCAATATGCGCTGCTCTTTCATATATGCAATGTACTTTTTTGCAGTTCGGTCTTTGATCTCCATTTCACGCATCAGCACCTCACAAAGTTCCTGGTATGAAAGCCTTAGTTTGGTCCGAAATGCAGATTTGATGACAAGCAAGAGTTCATCGGTCTTGCGCTTTTCCTTATCTTCCTTCGATTTCTCGCCACGATAGACGTGCATGTCTTCAGTTTTATCCCAACCGAAGAGCATCATTGGAACATCTAATGGGCTTCCGTCACGGACTTTCAATGCCTTTACGACCGAATATTCAGGATTGTCGTCCTTTTCTATGGAGAGAATACCCGCCGCCTTACGTTGAAGTTCCGAACCAATATGCCCACGCAACTTTATGCCATTAGGCACAAAGTGAAGCACACAGACAATACAGGTATTGTAGATACCTGCCAATCGGTAGAGTTCATCTACAATGGCTATACTTTCCGTTTCATCGTTGGCTGAGCGTATCAAGTCAGCAATACCATCAATTACTACAATATGGATACCACCATGCTTGTGATAAAACAAGTCCATACTCTCACGAATGATTTTTAGCCTGTCCTTACGTGAGAGAGGAGCAAGGTATAAAGAGTGATAAAACTTTGGAACATGTGTCAAGGACGCCCTAATTAAAGTTTTACCCAAATTCTTATGTAACTGTGCTTCTGATTGTTCCGTATCATAATGTAAGACAGCTAAACTTTTAGGATTGGCTATAACATCCAACCCTAAGGTCTTTTCTGCAGGCAGCTGCCTTGTTCCTAATGTACCTGCAAGAATGGCACCAATATAGTTACTTTTCCCAGTCCCTTCACCACCTGTGATACAAAATAAGTTATCCTGTGTTCCCAATGGAACACCATTGACAGCCACAACCGATTTAGATGCATCAGGTGGATTTTCATAGTCTATTTCGCACGATTGCAACATCATTATAGTTTGGATATATATATCTGCCAACTTCTCTGTCAATAAAGATGTGAGATCCTCTTCCGTCCGTCCTAAAGCAAAGAAATCGGAAATATCCTTTTCTGTCTTAATACCTTGAAGTGGCAATGTTAAGTTAATAACATTATATTGCTCTAAGAGTTTTGCCTGATGTCGTGCTTCACGTAAGCCAGTATCATCAGTATCATAGAGTAGTACAATATGTCGGAAACGTAATTGTAGACTTTCGATGATACTTTCCGGAATAGATGCTGTCTCACTATTGAAGCAAATAGCATTGAAATGGTGAGAAGAAAGTGATAGTACGTCTTTTTCTCCTCCTGTAATAAATAAGACATCGCCCTTATTTGGTAGCTGCTCGAATCCGAAGATATAATCCTTCAGTTTCTCTCCTCCGTAGAGAAATCGTAATTTACTTTGTGGACGATACAGCTTTACACAGTCTCCCATCACATAACAGAATATCGGTTCTTCTATAGTAGAAGTCAAACTATAAGTTTTTCCCTGATTATTTGTTGTTTCATAACGAACCAGAGCCTTAACGTGATACTGCTGTAATATCTTATCCGTTATTCCATAATGCAACCAAAAGGATAACTCCTCTGACTTAAAGGGTTGTTCGTATAGTCTGAAAACTCTTTTTCTTTCTGTCACGTTTGTTGTAACACTCTTTGTCAAGGGTGAAACAACGCAATTTTCTTTATCTGTGTACACATTTCTTTTCGGTGAACCCTTAAACTTTATTGTGATATTCAAATTAAGGTCTTTGATGATAGCTGCTAGTACCTTTTTGAAATCTGTACGGACATCAAGTCCTAGCATACTTGCAGCAAACCAAAAACAATCACCAGAAAAAGCCTCATTACCAAAATCCTTCATACGATAACTTTGGGATTTTGTATCAAGGTAAATGTTGCATGAAGCACGTTTATCCTCATATAGAGGATTCCTGAAATTACGCTTTGGAGTAAACTCAATTGGCATATAGTAACAGAAGACTTCCAATCCTCGATTGGTCTTCTGCAGTATCTCTTCCTTTAAATTCATAATTCTTCAAATAAAGTGTTACCATTCTCACCCATATAGCCTTTTAATATGCCGTCTTTGTACGCATTTAATCTCTGTAGGGCTTCTAACCTCCGGAATCCCTTGAATGTTGCACGTCCACTCTTTATGGATATATACAGCCCTTTAAAAGGATAGACAACATGATTGCTTGATACATACCGATAAGGGATAGAGTTGGATACTCTCCATCTAGCAAGTGATGCTTTCGAAATTCCAAGCAAATGCAGAACATCAGAAGTATTTAATTCTATTTTTTCTTCCAAGATGAAATAGTCATACTTGAGTTCCTTGATAAAACACGAAATCTGCTTAAGCTCTTCACGAAGCATCTGAAGCTCATGCAGCAAAGAATACATTTCACAGCTTTCCATTTTCATTGAGTAGTTTATGGCAAAGTTCTTCTATTGCAGATAAAAATGGTTTCATCAAATGGTCTCGATCTTGTTTTGATAGATAACTTATGAAGAGTTTCATAAATTCTTCTATTTGTATTTTCTCATCTAACTTGAGTTCTCGAAATAATGTTACCAATTCTCTCTGCTCTATAGTTTCATATCGATTTTTAAAATGAACTTTAGGTGCTGTCAATGAATCTATGATTCCACAAGGGAGGTGAATAATAAGAACATCTTTACCTAGACCTGCTGCACATTTTTGATAAGTACTTATTCTTATGTCATTTTCCATTTTGCATGCTTTAAGGAAATTTGAGTACTCAATACCGCTTGTATATGCAGCTTCTTTTAGGTTGGTACAAGATAAAGCTAAAATTTCAAGCGTAGGACCTACAATGTATAGGTGCCCCTTTTGTTCCGATTTGTAATGTGTTGTAGTCATAATTCTTCGATTTGTAATTTATATGACTGCAAAGTTCTGACTGCGAGAACCTACTTATGGAATATTAAAATACCATTGTCTGGTGTTATAATACCAATTTATACGATACGAATTTGTTGAATATAAACAGACAACAGGGACTTCAGTGCATGGTGCAAGCTATATCTATATATAGGCTTGCACCATGCACTGAAAATTGTAGCCAAAATCTTTCTAAAACATTTTCACTCAAAGATTTGGAAGATATTTCATTTTTTTGTAAATTTGAACCCGAATATAAGAAGTTATTGCGACTTCTATGCGTTCTCTCAAAAATATCTGAAATGGCTACAGATTGGCTACAGGGGAAATTGAGATTCGGCTAAAATTCTGATTATCAAGGACTGATATAGGTAAGTTCATTTACCACCAGCTCCACTAAAAGGTCTCTAAGCAGGAGAAACAAGAAACGGATTAAAAGAAGGAATGAACCCGTTTAAAAAGAGATGAACCCCAAAAGTTAGATAAAAAACTTTTGGGGTTCACTTCGTTGGTACACTCTCTGTTATCTTTCCTTCAACTTCGGCTTTCGGGCGGCAGCCTTCTTTGATTTCATTTCAGGCTCTATCGGGCTGTCTTTTGCTTTTTTATCTCAGCCTGAAGCCTCCTGCTTCTTCGCTTTCTCATCTTCTACAAGGAACGCACGAAGGTCGGTGCCACGGTCTAACCCAAGCTTCTTACGAATGTTTCCACGCACCGTACTTACATTGCTGATGGATTTTCCCGTAATGATAGCTATCTCACTGACCGGCTTGCCACGCGCTACCAGTCGACACACTTCGAGCTCTACCCCGGAAAGCGTGGGAAACTTCTGAGCGAAGTCGTGCTGTTCGGCCTCGTGTTTCTTCCGCAACATCTCCGCTGCTCGAAGAAGGTTGTGCTTCTTCCGTTCGTCAAGCAGGCCGAAAAGAAGAGGTTCGTACTTCTCATGTGGCTTCCGGTCGCTGCAGAGTTCGAGATAAGCATCCAGTTCTTCCTGCGTGATGCAGAGTGTTCGCAGGATATTCGCCTGGAAAGCCTGACAACTATTGTTTTCCTGTTGAATATTGCGTAGACCATGTTGGCTGACAGCCGAAAGCAGACATGTACTGATACTGAGCACGGAAAACAGCAGAACAAGATGTGGGGCAATGGCTCCGCTACCATAAAATGCGGCAAAGAAGAGGGTACTAAGACCCATGCCTAAAACATAGAACGCAGCCCGTGGAACAAAGCCCAAGACGAGATAGAGCAAGATAGTGTAGGAAGCTATTTGGCTACTCATCACCACCGTCTCATAGTTCGGCGGACAAACTATGACAAGATAGACGACACGGATGGATTCCAGCAACTCTGTTATAATAGAATAGGTGGTAACTGCCTGTACCAATGAAATCCACCTATTTAAATAGAGCATGATGAAGACAAGGGTGCTCAAGAATGTCAACCATGAGATAGTCTGCAATATGGGTAGCTTTAAACCGATCAAGCCAATGAGATATAGAAACGTGATGAAGAGAATCAACGCCGAACCAGTCATAAACACCAGCAATCGGATGCGCTCTTCGTTGTCATGACTACGCTCCTTGACGAATTTTCTGAGCGAGGTTACTGGGAAAAACTCTTTCATGATTTTATTCTATGCTATATCCGGTAATAAGATAAGGCTTACAAAAGCAATGACTTTTGTCATGCATTATCAAATGTAAGCGATCTTTTGCAAAAGTAAGGAAAAGCTCAGAAACTATCAAATCGAATCCGTATTTTCATACTGTTTTATTACCAAAATACGTCTGTTTATTAGAAAAAAACAGAGTTTTGCGATATTTTGCGTCTGTTTTCTATAACTTTTTGCGATTATTTGTGTATTACGTTGTTTCTTTCTTATTTATAAATATATTAACTTTGCATTAACATTAGATACATCCAGCATAACTAATTATCACCCTAATGATATATCCTCATAAATATTTAAGATACGAAGTAAAACTAAAGATAAAGAAAATATATAAAAAGAGATAAGAATACATTATGCAGTACCCGTCACAAAGAACAAGATTACCGCCTGGCAGATAGAAGGCGATACCGTCAATCTCATTGTCCGTCCGCTAAATTTCTCCTCACGCATATACCCGTAAGGACGAGGAAGGTGGCAACAAGAGTTTGAACGAACGCTTAAGTATCGCGTATATGGAAACGTATAAGCTAAATGTGGATTACATACCACTTTTTAACAAATAACTAAAACCATAATTATGAATTATTATAAAACATTTCAGTCTAAAGCTACGTGCAAAAAGATCCTGACACTCTTCTTTGTCTTATTTGCACTGTGCTTGACAACGCATGCGCAAAACGTGACCATCAGCCCTTCATCGGGAAAATTGGTGGCCGGTCTCACCTACGAAGGTGAAATAGGATTCCAGCATGGCTGGAGTTCACTTTGGCGACACAACCAGCTACCGCTGACACTCACGGTGTCGGATAAGAATGAAATTACGGAGAGTGGCGTTTTGAAAGATCCTGCGGGTGACATTATCTTGGATGGCACTCAGAATCTCTATGTACTCATGTCGGGATCTCCTGTAACTACGAAATTCCACATGGGTATCTCGCTACCCAAGGGCTATCGCTTTACAGGTTATCGCATTGTATTATTAAACAATGTGAACGGGAAGCACATTGGTGGATTAAATATAGCCGGGCTGAGCAAGACCTTCTATGAAACAGACAAGGACTTCAACATCAATAATTACAAGATGAAGACCCCCACCATGCCCGCTTATAACGAAGAGAAAGAGTATGTGATTGAGCGCACCAGCACGACAGAGACGGACATGGGCAACAATCTCTATTTCCTGTTGGATCATACGACACGGGGCTTTTATGGTGTTACGCTGAAATCATGTGAACTTTACTTTACAGCCGAAGGAGCATTCGACGCAAGCGTCAACCCCGGCAAGCCGACCAACATCATCAGCGAGGGTGTGAATATGGTGGGATCTGCTTTTCTGACCAGCAAACTCGACCTGGGTGAGATAAAGCCTCATACAAAAAGCGGAGTAACTTTCTATAGCTACAACTTTAATAATGTGAAGGAGTTGACGGCTCAGAACTGGCTCTATCAGGAAAACGCGGTGACAGCCGATAAGAAACTGCCGACAACCGCTGGCGCTGGTTCCATTCAGGCACTGAAGAACGGCAACAACCTATATTATGCTTTGGGCAATAATACTTATTATATAGAAACGCCTACAACAACCAAATCACAAGAGGGAACCGATATCCCATTAGGCTATCGCATCACAGGTGCCAAGATTAAATACCATTATGGCACGGAGGCTGGTTCTCAGTATGTTAATGAAAATGGTGATGGACAAACTGTAAGTGGGGACATCAAGTTCGGGACTTCATATTTAAGGCGAGATGCAACATGGGGACGTAGTCAAGGTCCCTGGGAATTTACCACAGATGGTAAGTTGCGCATTGAGGAAAAAAAGTTCTTTACTTCAACATATCATTATCTTTATGTTAATCAAGTAGGAGACGTCTATTATGTATATAGTACAACCGACAAGAACAAAGCTATGACTTTTTCGATTAGCGGAAACCGCATCAAGTATGGGCATTTGTTCTTAGTACATACAGATGCCAACAATCCTCAGTTGACAACTTCGGAAGCCAATGCTGCAACATGGACACCTTCTTCTAACAATAATGTCCTGAACCCGGCATTTAAGCCTTCGCCCTATACCTTGAAGATATACAAGACCAATAAGGACAATGTGACCCAAACGGTAAATGTTACTGAGGGCGATGATAGCGAAGTAGTACTGACAAACCTTAACAACGATGCCATCAAGTTCCAAGTTGAAGGATTGGCAGAGGGCACCAAGGCACTCATCACTTTCGAACTCACCCTTGAGGCACTCAACCCATTCATCAACTCTATCGACATCGTATGCCACTCGTTGGCAGATAATGGCCCTACGCTGATGCAACAGTTTACAAGCAACGACTTCCAGGTGTCGGGCGGTAAGTTTATTTTCTATGTGCCGCAGGACTTCTTCGGCGGTGGCGAGCAGAAGTGCCGCTTCACTTTCGAGAATCTGTACAGCAAGTATGGCGATAATACCTATGGCAATGCAGACCCACATCATGCCCGTTACTTCTTCGTGAAGTCACCTTATTATAATACATACAATGGCCAGCAGTACAGCACGACAGGAAACGAACCGGCAGCTGACAAGATTCATAGTGAGATGTGTGGCGACAAGCCATTCAAGTATAGCAACATTGACGAACTTGACCCGAGCAACACATCAGGCGGCACCACGACATTGGAAGAGTATCCCTATTCTGAGGCTCTCTACATGAATCAGGGTGGCTCTTTCTCAAGCAATATTGTGCTTGCTGTGAATCAAGAGAAGCCCTGTTATCTCTTCACTTCCGACGAAACGCGCTGGAACATTGCGCCTACTACGGCATGGGAGCATAGATACTACGCATACTATCTGATGGATCTGAAATTGGAGACTAAGGACTATGTGGCCAAGTGTGAACTGACCAAACTCTATAATACCACTTGCTACAACAACGGTGCCGAAGCCGATCTGCCGATGTATGGCGGTGTGTTCAAGGCATTGGATGCCAATACCGGTGCTGAGATCCCGAGCGAAAGTGCTTATCTCACTGTGCCGATGATGAAACAGGCACTTATAAATGAACTAACAGGTGTGGGGGCTACAGGTAAGCAGGTGCTCTACCTTGACTACACCAATCTCTACTCCGTACATATTCCTGAAAAAACAGAAATGGACGCGATGAAGGCCGAACTCAATCCGAACTGCTTGATATTCTTCCCGGTACGCTCAAGTTTTAACGAGGACAACTATATCCAAAAGAAATTGAGCGGTGCTTTCCTCTCATGTCGGAATATAGTACTTACCGACCGCCAACCGTTCTATTCTCCTTATAAGATTACGGTGCCGGCCGAGAACTACGCTACTTACACTCGCCAAATCACCATCCCGAAGAACGGCAAGGTGGCCAACGCCACGTTAATCCTACCGTTCAGCCTGGATTTGCAAGCCGGTACACATATCAACCGGGACGGTCTTTGCTCGTTCTCTGTTAGTAAGATGAATGCCAGCAACTGTCTGACTATCGCCGAACAAGCCAATGGCACCTCGCACAACTATATCGGAAATGCCTATTTCTCTCCTGTAACCGAATCTAAGACAGAGGCCAATGTGCCTTACATGGTAAAGGTAGAAACGGCTCCAACCGACAATGCGATCTCGTTCATTGCTACCCAGTATGGCGCAGAGGTAATATCTACGAAGAACAGCAACATGGCCAGCGATTATACCTTTAAGGGAGAATCGGCAACAGGTACCATAGCAGGCACCACATACAACTTCACGAACTACGGCTCATACTCCGGAAAGAAAGTGAATAAGGATGACCAGATTTTCTACTTCTCAGGAGACATGTATCTGAATTCAAAGAATCTGCGCCCGAATCTACAGCATGTGTATGTCTATCCATTCCGCAGCTACTATAAGTACTCAGGTAGTGCTGGCGCTAAGCTTATGAACGCTTTCAACGTGCTCTATGGTGAGAACGAACTTCCCACAGGTATCGGTGAAGTTACTGAGAAACCAGACATGGCAGTAATCGCAGGCAATGGTTCACTGACCTTCGCGACAACAACCGACCGTCAGGTTCAGGTATTCAGCACCAATGGTACAACAGTCAATCGTCTCTCCATGAAGGCAGGCGAGACACGTACGATCACACTGCCTGCCGGAATATACATTGTTAATGGAAAGAAAATCATCGTAAAATAATGGAGGACTGCTATATGAAAAAGATATATATGAAACCTTTGATCGAGGTGATTCACGCTGCTTGTCAGGATTCTATTCTCCAAGGAAGCCAGAACGACCATGCTGACGCAAAGCCAAACAACAACTTCGTTGAAGAAGACATGGAAGATGAATGGAAACCTATAAATCGCAATTTATGGGACGACTGACAAGGGGTTTTCTTGTGAGCAGGGTCTCTATGAAATGTGATGTAATAAGACGATGAATAAGAGAGGTTCTTATTCCTGAAACATAAATAGTTTCAATGCTTACAATATTTTAATTACAGAGGGGACATCGGTTGATGCCCCCTCTTTCTTTATCTATATCACTCTGCCCCTTCCCGACTTCAGCAACCCCAAATCGGGTATTAGAGAATAATAACATCAACAATATCATCAAATCGGGCAATTACCGGAATATTACCGCGGCGTGGTAATTTGGTTACCAACCATGTGGTAATGGCTTTACCGCTGCGTGGTAATCGTGTTACCACGCAGCGGTAATATTCCAGTAATTGTAGTGTACTGGAATTAGTTGACAGCTTTTGTTGTTAAACACTTCTTATGTTG
>CAUURC010000079.1:0-12055 GCA_963547405.1 uncultured Prevotella sp. | reverse complement strand
ACTTACCTATTATTATATATAATTTGTAAAGTGAAAATCTATGCCTTCCCATTTTCACTTATATACGTTTGTATATCAGTAGATTACGATAAACCCTCTCATCTGGCTCCTTCTCTCTTATCCGCTCTTCTTTTCGACATATCATTCATGGACATATATCCTGCCCGTTGCTGGGTGGCGGACAGTTGTGTCTTGCCTTTCCGCCATCCCCTTCCTCCCTGAAATAAAGATTTATCCTCATAAATAGGTATGTAAAAGGTTGTCATCGGGAGGAAAGAACGCCGTCTAACAGTGATTCATACACATATATCCAGCGTACACAGGGCAAGCGGCGAACCATGCGCAACAGCATTTCTATACTACTCTTACACAAGTGTTTCGGAAACAAGAGAGAGGGAGACCAGTCTTCGTTTTATCAACGACGAATGACATGCTTATTGAAATTTAATCGTTTTTAGGTATTGCGCAGTATGCCATAAACGCGTATTTTTGAACTGAAATAAAACCTACAACTAAAATAAGAACGATATGAAAAAACTAACTTGGTTGGAGAAAGGCCTCTTTCTCCTGATTGCAGTACTCACATTTACCGCATGCGGCGATGACAAAGACGACCCCGTTACAACCGGTTCTCCTGAAGGAACCTATCAAGGTTGGGCTAAAGCCACATTCAAATACATGCCTTCGGGTATGGCATTGGATAATCAAAAAGTGCAGATAACAGCCAATGCTGATGGTACCGTAAAGATTGTTTATGCCTCTATGGGCGTTTTCGGCACAATGACCATCCCCTCGGCCACCTTTGTGCTGAAAGACAACCAATACATTTTAGCAGGCATGGGCAAGGCTTCCATTGCTCCGCATGGTGGCGGTGCTGCTACTGAATACGATTGCAACGTGAAAGGAAGCATCAGTAAAGACAAGAAAACCTACAGCCTTATCTTTACCGTTCCTGCTGCAATGGGCGGATTGGAGATAACGGTAAACAACGGTTCGGCACCTTTACCGATGCTGGTGGCCGATGTCTATAAAGGCTATCTCACTGCTTCCTCCGCAATGTTTGCCGGCATGACCGAGAAAGACGTTACCGTATCGATAACGGCCAATACAGACAACAAGACCGCAAAGGTGGTATTAGACGGAAAGACCTTTGGTATAAGCACGATTGATAACGTGAAAATCACCAAGAAAGATGCTAACTACGAACTCGAAGGAACAGGCAAATCGCTCATGGGAATGGGCTCTGCTCCTAAGAAAGAGTATGACTGCACGCTGAAAGGAACCATCAGTACGACCAAGAAAGCTGCGGAACTTACCTTTACGGCACCGGCAGTGATGGGCGGATTGAACATGGTCTTCAAGCTCGGAACCCCGCAGTCTCCCTCTCCGCAGTCTGTTCGCGAGGATGTGTTACAGGCTTTTGAGCAATTCTTTGCTAACTAACCACTGAGTTTTCACCAACAAATCACGAAACATCAATACCGACTATGAGACGAAACCTCTTACAGTCGCTATGTTTATCCATCATGACAGGGACGATTGTATTATCGTTCCTGTCGTGTGATAACATCTATGACGACCCCTCCGAGGGCGACCCCTCGCAGCACAAAAAGGACAATACGTACACCAACATCAATGCCACAGAGTACACCAACTGGGTATATCTCAACCTGAAAAACGGGTCGCAGAAAACCCTTCTCTATGACAACACGGCAGATATACCTGCCGAATGGCACTTCGCATTGCACCGCTACGACTGCAAAACCAATGGCGGTGCGGCATTGGAAACTTCCTACGCAGACTTGGAGGCTTTCCGACGCGATGCCGGAAACGGCACCTATGCGCGTCCGTCGGATGCTTCGTTTAAACCCGATGTCGCAGACCGCATGATTATAGATATGTCCGGCATGATGCAAGGCAAAGTGATTTATGCGAATACGCCAAAGAACAAAGAGCTAGGGAAATGGCTTGATGTAAATATGAGCACAATGCCTCCTACTTACAAGCCCGCCGAGAAAGTGTATCTCCTACTGATGAAAGACAAGACGATAGCAGCGATTCGCTTCACAGGGTTTGCCAATCCCAACAAATACAACATCAAAGGATATATTTCCTTTGATTATATCTATCCCGTAAAATTCAAGGATTGATACCATGAATAAAAGACTTTTACCGCTGTTTGTAGTTCTGCTCTTCTTCTCAATGCGGACTTTCGCCGACCCGATACACGGCATCGTGGTAACAGATGGCAACAAGCCCGTGCCTTTTGCCTATGTGATGACCGAGGGAAAGAAATATGCCACGCAGGCAGACAAAGAGGGGCGATTCACGCTCAACGTGCCTTCGGGCGAATATACGCTTACGGCTATGCTTATCGGTTATGAACGGTGTACCGTCAAAGTGTCATCGTCGGCCACAACGGAAGTAAAAATGTATATGAAAGAAGACCTCATCAACTTAAGTGCGGTCACAGTGACCGGTACCATGACGAAGAAGACGCTGGCCAATACCCCTGTGGTAACACGGGTAATAACGGCTGCCGATATACGGAAACTCGATGCCACGAATATCCGAGATGTGCTAGAAGCAGAACTTCCGGGCATAGAGTATTCGTATGCCATGAACCGTCAGGAAGTGTTGAAAATGCAGGGATTGAGCGGTCTCTCGTTGCTTTTCCTCGTCGATGGGGAACGTCTTGCCGGTGAGACACTCGACAATGTGGACTACAGAAGATTGAATGTAGACAACATCGAGCGTATCGAAATCGTGAAAGGAGCAGCCTCCGCATTATATGGCTCCAATGCCGTGGGGGCTGTCATCAATATCATTACAAAGTCGGCAGCTGACCCGCTGACCGTTCACCTCAACACTCATTTCGAGAGCAAATACGGTACACAACGCCACGGAGCGGAGGTAGGGTCGCGCACAGGGCGGTTCTCCAATCTGCTGAACATACAGACCGACCGGATGAAATCTTATACCGTTTTTGATAAAGGGCGTGCAGACAGCACACAAGTGTATGGCAACCGACAGTGGAACTTTAAGGACAAATTGGTCTACAAGTGGTCGGACAAGACATCGTTGACGGGCAAGGCCGGCTATTATTTCCATGAGCGCAACGTGTCGGCGTATAGTAAAGACCGCTCGAGAGACTTCCTCGGAGGGCTACGCTTTGCAGGTACATTGAGCGAGAAAGACGTGCTCGATGTGTCTTATAACTTTGATAGATACGATAAAAGCGACTTCTATCCTGTTACGAAAAAAGACATACTCAACTATAAAAATGTGCAAAACTCCCTGCGCGCACTCTATACCCATGCCTTCGACAAAGACCTCTCGCTGACGATGGGCGGAGATATGATGGCCAATTATCTGCAAACCTATCAGTTCGTGAATGGGGGATCACACAGACAATTCTCGACCGATATCTTTGCACAAGCCGACTGGAATATCGCTCATCATTGGAATATCGTGGCCGGTTTGCGCAGCGATTACTTCTCGGGTTATGGGTGGCAACTGACACCGAAAATAGCGGGAATGTATTCGTTGAACAACTTAAAAGTGCGTGGGTCTTATTCCAGAGGCTTCAGAGCGCCTACTCTGAAAGAGATGTACATGAATTTCAATATGGCAAATGTATTCTATATATATGGTAATAAAGACCTGAAAGCAGAAACGAGCAACAGCTTTTCGACCTCCGCGGAATACGTTCATCGCAATTATTGCTTCACACTGACAGGGTATTACAACATCTTGGACAACGAAATATCTACCATCTGGAACCCTGCCTTGGATGCAGGAAAGGGCGCAATGGCCTACTACAATGTGGAAGGAACCAGCCTTGCCAGCGTAGATGCCACAGTGGTGGCACGCTATTCGTGCGGTTTCGGAGCAAAACTCTCTTACGCCTATTTCCACGAGTTCACACGTCATAACATGCCGATAACGTCTGATTCGCGTCCGCATACATTCACAGCACAGGTGGATTACAGAAAGACTTTCAAGTACTATGAGATAAGTGTTACACTCAACGGCCGTTATCTGTCGGAAGGAACATACAGTACGTTGGACACCGCGACCAAGACTTATAGGAAAACCACTTCGGCCGCATACAGTCTTTGGAGGCTTATCGTGCAGCAACGGCTCTATCAGGCCGTTCAGATTACTTTGGGTATAGACAATCTTTTCAACTATCGGCCGAAAGTATATCAATATAATTCGCCATTCACCACAGGCACCTCGTTCACCGTGGGCGTAGCCGTGGAATTGGAACAACTCTTCAAACACTTGTAAAAAGATGGCATTCCGACAATAAAAAGACAATGATATGTGGAAGATAAAGCAGAAACTTGGGTTTAAAAAACATAGAAAAATATGGTTAGGCGCACTTTTAGCCTTGTTTGTGGGCTTACTTGTGGGCTTCTATCATATATGGTTGAGCCGCACGAAAATCGCACTTGTAAACTTTCAACCCGTTATGATGCAGGCCTTATCGCAGGCCGACGATAACCCTTTCATCAAACTCTATGATGTGAAGACCGACGAGTTGGGGTCATTGGACGATTACGATGTAGTGCTCATCAACGGCATGGGGTTCAATATAACGGCCGAACAACGGCAGCAGATACAAGAGACAGCCAATGAAGGAGTACCCGTCTATACGATGATGGCCACCAATCCGGACAACGATATTTCCAATTTCACCGTAGAAGAGACAGCGCTCATACAGAAATACATGATGGGTGGCAGGCGGAAGAACAACCGAAGTCTGCTCAGTTTCTTACGTAGAAACGTGGACGGGAAGATTATTTTCACCGGAACACCGGAGAAACCGGAACAGAAACCCTCGGATTATCTCTTCTTCCCTACAGACAATGGCGAGGAAGAAGAGTTGGAGTTTACCTCCGTAAGCAGCTATGAGAAATACATGAAGACGCACGGCCTTTTCAGGAAAGGTGCTAAAAAAGTGGTTGTTTCGGGTGCGGTAACCGACCCCACAGACCTCGTTCGTGCGTTGGTGAAAGAGGGATACAACGTTTATCCCGTGTCTTCGTTTATGAATATGGCAGACTTCATTCGGCAGATACGTCCCGATATGGTCATCAACAGCGCACATGGAAGGTTGGGAGACGATGTTGTGCAATACCTCAAAGCCAACAATATATTGCTTTTTGACCCAATGGATGTAAACGCATTGACCGATGATTGGGAGAAAGACCCTCGCGGAATGATGGGCGGTTTCTTGTCGCAAAGCGTGGTCATGCCCGAGATTGACGGTGCGATACGTACCACAGCACTGTTTGGTCTCACACGCGACAAGAACGGATTGCTGCATCCGTATGCCATTCCCGAACGTTTGGAAACATTCATCAAGACTGTGAATAACTATTCGCGCCTTACCTCCAAGAAGAACAAAGACAAGCGGCTAGCCATCGTTTACTTCAAAGGACCGGGACAAAGCAATCTTGTGGCCAGCGGAATGAATGTAGCCCAATCGCTCTATAACACACTTTTAAACCTTAAAAAAGAAGGTTATAACCTATCGGGACTACCGGCTTCACTCACTGAATTCAAGCAACAAATAGCTCGGGAAGGTTCTTTATTTAACTCGTTTGCTGAAGGCGATGTCGCCCGATACATGAAAACAGGGCATCCACAGCTGGTGACCAAACAGGAATACGACAGCTGGACGCACGCCTCCCTGCGCAAACAAAAGATAGAAGACGTAGATAAGGAGTTTGGAAAGTTCCCCGGAGACCACAACAAACTAAAGACAGCAGATGGTCGTCTGGCCTTTCCACGCATCAGATACGGAAATATCGTCCTCATACCGCAGCCCTTGGCCGGTGAAGGGAAGGACGTTTTCAAGATTGTTCACGGAACAGACAAGGTGCCGCCGCATAGCTATATTGCCCCGTATCTTTGGATACAATACGGATTTAAAGCAGATGCATTGCTGCATTTCGGTACCCATGGCAGTCTGGAATTTACCCCGCAGAAGCAAGTGGCCTTGTCTAACAATGACTGGCCGGACAGGCTCGTGGGCGCACTTCCACACTTCTATTATTATACGATTGATAATGTGGGTGAGGCAATGATAGCCAAACGACGCTCATATGCTGGTCTGTTGTCGTATCTTACACCGGCTTTTCACGAGAGTGAGCTACGCAACACCTACAAGAACTTAGAGGATAAACTCTCTGCTTACTTCAATAACAAGGGCAATAAGCATGCCCTCGCTGTGGAAGCGAAGCAGCTTGCCATACAGTTAGGCATACATAAAGACTTGGGATTGGATGGCGATTTGAAGAGAGTTTACAACGATACAGACCTACAACGATTGGCCGATTATGCCGAAGAATTGTCCTCTGAGAAGATAACGGACACGCCTTATGTCATGGGAGTTCCCTATTCGCAGGAAGATATACGGTCTACCATTTTCTCTATGACAGTCGATCCCATTGCATATAGTCTTTATTCACTCGACAAACAGCAAGGAAAAGCACCCGCAGACCTGTATTTACACAAGTCAAAATTCAACGCCTTATATCTGAAAAAGGCCGAATCGCTGGTGAATCGCTTCTATACCAATCCCTCATCGCTCACCGATGGACAGCTATTGCTCATCACCGGTCTCACCACTGCTCAACTGCAAAAAGCTCATGATATAGAAGAAAAGAAGAATATGCCTAAGGGCATGATGGCCATGATGATGGCGGCATCGAGGAAAGATAAGAAGCACGAGGGTAAAGCCCATGGCGGTATGATGGGAAAGATGGAGAGTAAGGATATGGAAGTGCCTGCTCCGTCTAACAGCCCCATAGCCAAATTCATGAGATACCAGATGCGCAAGATGCTGGCAAAGAAAGACCCTACCCGTATGTTGGCAGTGGCCAAGAAGATGGGAGCCAGCCCTGAAGCCTTGAAGAAGATGGAAGAAGGCCTTAAAAAGCAAATGGGCAACACATCAGCGGGCAGGCAGCATGCAACCGAAACCGACGCATTAAACCCCAAGGATATCGAGTTTGCCCATGCTGTAACGGAAGTGGAGACTTCATTGAGAAACATCGGTCAGTATAAAGACCTGCTCGTAAAGAGTCCGAGTTTGGAGTTGGCTTCTCTTGTCAATGCTTTGAATGGCGGATATACTGCTCCTTCCCCCGGTGGAGACCTCATCCTCAATCCTAATACCTTGCCGACCGGTAGGAATCTCTTTGCCATCAATGCCGAAGAGACTCCTACCCCGGATGCGTGGGAGAAAGGTATCGCCTTGGCCAAGAATACCATCGACGAATATCGGAGAAAGCATCGGGGTGAATATCCTCGTAAAGTAAGTTACACACTGTGGTCGGGCGAGTTCATACAGACAGGTGGTGCTACCATTGCACAGGTGCTTTACATGCTCGGAGTAGAACCGGTGAGAGACCGATATGGCCGTGTGAGCGACATCAAACTCATTCCTTCGTCGGCTCTCGGCAGACCTCGTATCGACGTGGTGGTACAGACTTCGGGGCAGTTGCGTGACTTAGCTGCCTCCCGTCTCTTTCTGATTACGCGTGCTGTGCAGATGGCAGCTGCGGCAGACGACGACAAGTTTACCAATGAAGTGAAAGTTGGCGTGGAAGCATCGGAACGCTATCTTATCGACAAAGGTGTTTCTCCGAAAGAAGCCCGTGAGCTGTCGCACTATCGTGTCTTTGGGGGCGCAGGCGGAGGCTATGGCACCGGCATTCAAGGTATGGTGGAACAAGGCAACCGTTGGACAAATGAGCGGCAGATAGCCGAGACCTATATCAACAATATGGGAGCCTTTTATGGCGACGAAGAGCACTGGATGAACGATGTGCATGAGGCCTTTGGGGCTGCACTCACCCGCACAGATGTCGTTGTTCAGCCACGTCAGAACAACACATGGGGCGCGTTGAGTCTCGACCATGTATATGAGTTCATGGGTGGAGTCAGTCTTGCTGTGCGTCATGTGACGGGCAAAGACCCCGAGGCCTACTTCAGTGATTACCGCAATCGCAACAATTACAGAATGCAGGACAGCAAAGAGGCCATCAGCGTTGAGGCCCGAACGAAAATTCTTAACCCATCTTACGTGAAACGTGCACTATCCGGTGGTGAAAACGCCACCGATGAAATAGCCGAAATGGTGAGAAATACCTATGGATGGAACGTAATGAAACCTCGGAACATCGACAAGGAGTTGTGGGACGAAATCTACAATGTATATGTCAAAGACAAGTACAACCTCGGTATCAAGGAGCAGTTTGCAAAGGTGAATCCCACGGCTATGGAAGAGATGACCGCCACCATGATGGAGACTGCCCGCAAGGGTTATTGGAAAGCTTCGCCACAGCAGTTGGCCGATATCGCCACCCTCCACACCGAACTCGTTACGCGTTTCGGCCCTTCCGGCTCATCGTTCGAGGGGAACAACCGTCCCCTGCAAGACTTCATTGCGGGCAAAGCACCTGCGGCAAGCGCAAAGACTTACCTGCAGCGCAACAGGCAGATGACTGTTGCTGCGCAAGGAAAGACCAACGGTAAGAGTATGGTGATGAAGAAAGAGACAGACGGAGCTGCTGAAGATGCCGCCGAAACGAGTACTTCACTCAACGGTGTCGTCATCGTTTCCATGGTTTTTGCTGCTTTTATCGTCATGCTGTTGATTCTCCGTCGTAAACGTAAAAACGAGCGATAGGCCACTTAACCTCGTGTCATGGAACAGATTATCTATGTACTTCTGCTGTTCATCTTTCTCAACTGCGTCATGAAACTCAGTCTGTGGCAGTGGTGGCAGCGCATCATTTACAGCCTTGTCTTAGGCGGTTTTGCCTATTGGAGCATGGATTACGCCATGCTCCAATCCAAGACTCGCATAGCCGACTACCTGCAAAATACCGCTGTTTTACAAAACATGGCCATTATTGTAACCATCGAATCGGTGTTTTGTTTGGCTTTTACACTCACGTATCTGCAAAACGATGACCACACGATACGCAACAAATGGTGGGCGAAGGTGCTCTTTTGGTACCCGGGGCTGCTCATGTTTCCCCTCGTATTCTACCTCCTTACCCAGACGCTTTTTGCCGCGGTAGGTGTTGATTTCAGCCTCACGGCATGGCTTTTTGCCGGCGCGGTGGTACTTTTGCTGCCACTCATCGCCGAGAGTTTTTGCTTTCTTCTGCCCGAACGCGACCATCGGGTGGAGGTTCATCTGTTGCTTTCGCTCTTTATCTGCATCCTCGGACTGATAGCGACAGAGAATGGAAAGATAGTCTACGCCGTGAAAGAGCATCCTGTCGATTGGCTCGCCCTCGCATTTACATTGGGCGGTTTCGTACTCCTTTTCGGCTTAGGGTGGCTTCTCAGCCGTTACAGATGGCTTTTTCGTAAATCATAAATCATACATTTAACCAATGGAATATATATCACGTGCCCTTTTCGGGATAGCCAACAGTCTGCTGATTCCCGACATCATCTTGTTGATTCTCTTCTTTCTGCGCGCCCTTGTGCTGCTTGGCGGCACTTACAATGGCTTCATGCTGCGCCGCAGAAACAATCAGTGCTTCAACCATCTCATAAAAGACCTTACCCCCGACGGTATCGAAAACCTCAAGGAAAGCCTGCCGCAGAAGACCGACTCCTTGTACGTCCGTTATCTGAAAGACATGCTCGACAACGGCAAAGACCATGAGGACTATACCGACTATCTCATCACCCAATATGAAACTGAGAGTGTCAAGGAGGTGAATCTATCGCGCCTGCTGGCCAAGTTAGGCCCTGTTCTCGGACTTATCGGTACGCTTATCTCCATGAGTCCTGCACTGGTAGGTCTCTCCACCGGCGACATCTCCGGCATGGCCTACAACATGCAAGTGGTCTTTGCCGCAACGGTCGTGGGTCTGGTCATCAGTGCCGTAGGCCTATTTACCCTACAGTTGAAACAACGATGGTTCGCTCAAGACGTAAACAACCTCGACTACGTGGCGCGCATACTGAATCAAAAGGAGGAACACCCATGAGCCGCAGGAGAAGAGGTAGCCGTCTTTTAGTAGATGATGATGCCGACCCGCTGAGCGTGGTTGTCAATCTGTTCGACGTGGCCATGGTGTTTGCCGTCTCTCTGATGGTGGCCATGGTGATGCACATGAATATGACCGAGGTTTTCGGAAATGAGGACTTTACTGTGGTTAAAAACCCAGGGAAGGACAATATGGAGATAATTACAAAGCAAGGAAAGCAGATAAACACGTATAAAGCCTCGGGAGAAACCACCGATAACAATGGTGCGAAAGGTAAACGGTTAGGCACTGCTTACCAGCTGGAAAACGGACAAATCATTTATGTGCCCGAGTAAGCACACTGTCCTCCCTCCTTTCCTGTCATAACGTATGGCTATTTGAACGTTTACCAAAGGCACGGAAGATCCCTGAAAGTGTTGCACGATAGGGTGCATGGATGCCCTGTTGCCGCCCTGCGATGTATGGGGCAAGTGCTGAAGCACTCGTTTTGCAAGACACATCAATACCTTATTATCATGGTGTGGGGTGCAATGTAAGTGCCGGCAGCGTATGATTGCGCAGTACCTCAAATGCGAAATATAGTGGTACGAGGTGTAATGTAAGCTCTGCAAGAGTGCAATATGGGCCCTCTACAAAACTATCACCCACGGATTCGTTCATGTCAAAAATAGTCAGTACCTTTATATTATGAAATAGAGGCCATCGTTTCCCAGTTTTGCCGACCTGTTCCTCGGTCAGCGCAAAGGTCAAGCAGGCCTTCTTCTTCCAGATAGACAGGATAATCGACTGGATTCCCATACGAAGCATTATAGCAATCGCCTATACCAAGGGCCATAAATCAACAGGTCGCCCGAGTTATGACGGCTTGGTTTTATTCAAGACCAAACTTCTGCATACATAGTATGGACTGAGTGACGGTGAAGTTGAGGAGGAGGTGAACGATCGCCTCTCTTTCAACCGTTTCGTCGGTTTGGTATGGAAGACACTGCTCCCAACAGCACGACTGTCTGCCGTTTTCGGAATACACTGGTAGAGGCCGGCCTGTACGATATGATTCTCGATGAAATGAACCGTAAACTTAAAGAGAAAGATATTATCGTCAGGAACGATGCCATCGTAGAGACAAGTATTATAGACACTCCTCGTCGTCCTCGTGGGTATAGGGAATATGAGGTGATGGAAGACTGTAATGAGGAGGACGGCCGAGAAACCTTGCAAGAAGCAATGCTTAAGGAAGTTGTCAAATCCAATGTGGACGGGGATGCCCGATGGAATAAGAAGATGGAAAAGCTCCACTTTGGCTACAAGCGTCATACGGTAACAGACGAGAATGGACTGGTTCTGGCCGAGGAGACTATGGCTACCAACGAGAGCGACATCAATCATCTTGAAACGCCCTTGAAGAAAGCCAGCCTCCCACAAGGGCCTCCCATCTATGCCGATAAAGGCTAGGATTTGGCTGAGAACAGGAAGACGCTCGGAAAGATGAAACTCAAAAGTCGCATCATGTACAAGGGAACCAAGGGCAAGAAGATTACCAAAAGACAACAGCGTGTCAATGTTACCATCAATAAGATTAGATACAGGTTCGAGCGCACTTTTAGTTCCATACGCAGGTGGTTTTTGGAGGGGTAGTAAGATATATGGGACTAGCAAAGACGCATGCGCAATATCCGATGGAGACCATGGCATATAACCTTTATCGAGCCCCTGGGTAATTGTGTCCAATTCTTAAATAAGGGAGAAATACCAGACGAAATAAGGCTTCATCAGCCGCTTTTACCTAATATCCCACATGTTTATCACCTCTAATGTATTGATAGGTAAAAATGAAGAAGCTCTAGGAGGGTTTTGCGGAGGTCTCCGTCCTGTTGAAGACGTAGCGAGCCTACGTCAAAAAAGGCGGCAAACAAGATGTTGCCAAGCGCATAAAAGATGACAAGAAGCCTATCATCCATTTTGAAATGGAAAATTCTTTTGTTGATTGAATTTTGCTTTATTATTTCTCTTATCTTTTTGATTTT
>CAUURC010000078.1:0-12396 GCA_963547405.1 uncultured Prevotella sp. | reverse complement strand
CCTTCTTTTATTTAGAGAGCCTTGGTTACAGAAGTAACGGAGGCTCTCTTTTTTTGTTCTTTTTTTGTATTCTGGTTATTCTTTATTTTCTATTCCGCTTGTTCTTTGCATGCGACTTGTGGGTTGATTCAATATTTTTCCCTATTTTTGTGGGTATGAATTACCAACAACTCATAGCCGAACTCACATCTCTTTACGAAGTGGGGGAGGCAAAGGCTATCGTGAGACTGCTGCTTGAAGAACGCTTTGGACTAACCATGACCGATATAGTATGTGATGGGGTAGAAGCGATGGCGGCCGAACGACAGGCAGAATTACGATCGATGATGGATCGTTTGTTGACAGGCGAACCCGTTCAGTATGTCATTGGCACAGCCGATTTTATGGGACGGCAGTTTGTGGTGGCGCCGGACGTCCTCATTCCACGCCCTGAGACAGCCGAATTATGCGCGTCCATCATCGACAGATACAATCAACCTTACTGCGCTCTTCAGCCCCCCGCGCCTTTAAAGGTTCTCGATGTGGGGACTGGTAGTGGCTGTATCGCCGTAACACTGGCTTTAGACCTGTGGAACAGTGACGTCAGTACCTGGGATATTTCGGGCGATGCCCTGCTGATTGCTCGAGAAAATGCCCAGAGGATGGGAGCCAAAGTGAATTTAGAATTGCACGACATTCTTGCGACAGACATTCAATCGACTGCTCCACAGCACTTTGATATCATCGTTTCAAACCCTCCTTACATTTGTAAGAAGGAACGCGTGACGATGGAAAGGCACGTTCTTGACTTTGAACCATCAATCGCGCTCTTCGTGCCCGATGATAATCCGCTTTTGTTTTATCATGCTATCGCCCGTTTCGCAGCCCATACTTTGAAGTCCAACGGGCTGTTGGCCTTTGAAATTAATCCACTTTACGCCGCCGAACTGATGACTTGGTTGAAAGAAAATGAATGGAATCAAGTAGAAGTAAAGGCTGATCAGTTCGGCAAACAACGTTTTATTTTCGCCCTCAATCATGCTTAAAGATAAGAAAATGACGCCACAACAAGCGCTGTTTAAACTCACTACGCTCTGTTCGCAGGCCGAACACTGTGCCGCCGAAATGGAGGAGAAACTGCGCAAATGGCAGTTGGACGACGCCGACCGCGCCGAAATCATGGCCTATCTTGTCAAAGAACGCTATGTCGACGACGCCCGTTTTGCCCGCTTCTTTATCAACGATAAGATTCGATTCAACAAATGGGGCCGCCGGAAAGTGGAACTGGCGCTCTGTCAAAAGCGCATTCCGAGAGAAATATCAGACCCCATTTTTGAGGAGATTGACGCCACGGCCTACGAGGAAGTGCTGCTTCCCATGCTGCAAGCCAAATGGAAAACCATCAAGGCGAAGAGTGATTACGAGCGTTCGATGAAGCTTATCAAGTTTGCCATGGGCCGCGGCTTTGGTATCGATATCATTCGCAGATGCGTCGACCAGATAACCGATATTGGCGCAGAAACCGATTTCATGGATGAAGACTGACATCTTTACCCGATTGATTGACCTGCTGGCCCCCCGCCCATGCGTCGTTTGCGGTCAGCGTCTCACGCCCGACGAGGATGTCGCGTGCCTTTCGTGCCTGCTTCAACTGCCGTTTACGGATTACGAACATGCCCCTTTGGACAACCCGATGGCCCAACTCTTCTGGGGGCAGACTGACGTAGAAAAGGCCGCGGCGCTCTTCTTCTACAAAGCCCACACGCAGACAGCCCAAGTCATTTACGACCTCAAGTATCACCATCGTCCACAATATGGATACCAGTTGGGGCAGCTCACCGCCCGTCGTTTTCTACCTACCGGTTTCTTTGAAGGCATCGATGGCGTGATCGCCGTTCCATTAACGCGTCGCCGACAGCATGACCGTGGTTACAACCAAAGCGAGGCCATTGCCCGCGGGCTTTGCCATATCACCCGTTTGCCCCTGATTGGTAATGCGCTCGAAAGAACACGATTCACCGAGAGTCAGACCCAACAAATCAGCCGATTGGCCCGCCGTGAAAACGTTGAAGGCCAGTTTTCCCTACGCCGCCCCGAACAAGTGAGCGGCAAACACATCCTCCTCGTCGACGATGTCGTGACAACCGGTGCCACCATGTTGGCTGCCGCAGAAGCCCTGTCGGCAGCCGGCGACGTGCGCTTCAGCTTCTTGAGCTTGGCCTTTGCCAAGCCATGACGGCCTACCCTAAATATCTTTAAAATAAAAGGCATTGTTGGATTTATCGCATAATTCAACTAACTTTGCATTATTCATCCATATAAACCTCGCTATCATGAATCAATTAAAAAAGGATTTTGCGTCAAGATTATTAAAAGTAAAGGCTATTAAACTGCAGCCTAACAACCCTTTTACTTGGGCTTCCGGCTGGAAGTCGCCCTTTTATTGCGACAATCGTAAAACACTTTCCTATCCCGAACTTCGCAATTACGTGAAGTTGGAACTTGTGCATATCATTCTTGAGAAGTTTCCAGAGGCCGAAGCCATTGCCGGCGTAGCTACCGGAGCCATTGCTCAGGGCGCGTTGGTGGCCGACGAGCTGAACCTTCCCTTTGTCTATGTGCGTTCCAAACCGAAAGATCACGGCTTGGAGAATCTTATCGAAGGCGAGTTGAAGCCGGGCATGAAGGTCGTTGTGGTTGAAGATTTGATATCAACGGGCGGCAGCAGTCTGAAAGCAGTCGACGCCATCCGCAACAACGCCTGCGAAGTGATAGGCATGGTAGCTAGCTATACCTATGGTTTCCCCGTGGCCAAGACCGCTTTTGAGGAGGCCGGCGTTCAACTTGAAACGCTCACCGATTACGAAAACGTCGTGTCTCAGGCCCTTGAAACAGGCTATATTGCCGAGGAAGACGTAGTGCTGTTGCACGAATGGCGGAAAGATCCGGCCACGTGGAAGGCATAAAAGCATACATCACCTAACCCCCATCAGTCATTATGGCCACATTTGAAAGTACCATTCGCCCCATCAATTACGCTCAAGAGAATGTTTATAATCTCTTGAGCGACCTAAGTAATATAGAACGTGTGAAAAGCCGGTTGCCCGAAGACAAGGCGAAAGACTTGGTTTTTGACACCAATTCAATCTCCATAACAACTCCCATGGGTAGTGTCAAACTGAGCATTGTGGAACGAGAAGCTCCCAAATGTATCAAGTTTGAAGCCGAAGAAAGCCCCTTACCGTTTAATTTCTGGATTCAGATACTTCCGGTAACGGCCACCACCAGCAAAATGAAACTTACGATTAAGGCCGATCTCAATCCCTTTATTAAGGGAATGGTATCGAAACCGCTGCAGGAAGGCATCGAAAAGATTGCCGATGTGTTGCAGATGATCAACTACGAAGCGTAACGCCCATTTTCAGGGCGTTGCGCAACCGTTTTCTAAAAGCATAGCTTTTACCTTGTAAAAGGGCTGCTTTTAGGAGGTAAAAGCTATGCTTTTAGACGGTAAAAGGGCTGCTTTTACAACACGAAAGCATAGCTATTGCAAAACAGGTAGGCCACGCCCGATTTTATCGGTGCCGTTCGGCCTTGTCAGAAAGGGCGCTTTCGTCCATTATTACCGACGATATAGAGACTTATGACAAAGAAACTTTGGGAAAAAAACTTTGAGGTGAACCAAGAGATAGAGCGGTTCACCGTAGGTCGCGACCGAGAGATGGATCTCTACTTGGCCAAGTATGACGTGCTCGGATCGATGGCCCACATCACGATGCTTCAGTCAATCGGACTGCTCGAAGCCGATGAACTCACGCAGCTGATGGCTGCCCTGCGCCGCATTTACGCGTGTTGTGAGCGGGGCGAGTTCCAAATCGAGGAAGGCGTGGAGGACGTTCACTCCGAAGTAGAACTGCTGTTGACGCGGGAACTGGGCGATATGGGCAAGAAGATTCATTCCGGTCGGTCGCGCAACGATCAGGTATTGCTCGACCTGAAGCTCTTTACCCGTCATGAACTCCATGAAATCGTCGATGCCGTAAAGCTCCTTTTCGATGAACTCATCGCCAAAAGCAATCAGCTGAAAGACGTGCTTATGCCCGGCTACACCCATCTGCAGATAGCCATGCCCTCAAGTTTCGGCCTGTGGTTTGGCGCCTATGCCGAGAGCCTTGTCGACGACACGCTTTTCTTGCAGGCCGCTTATCGGCTGACCAATCGCAATCCGCTGGGCTCGGCGGCCGGCTATGGTTCGTCGTTTCCGCTCAACCGGCAGCTCACGACCGACCTGCTCGGCTTCGACTCGATGAACTACAACGTGGTCTATGCCCAGATGGGGCGTGGCAAGATGGAGCGCAACGTGGCTTTCGCCTTGGCCTCGGTGGCCGGAACCTTGGCCAAACTGGCTTTCGACGCCTGCCTTTTCAATTCGCAAAACTTCGGTTTTGTGAAGTTGCCCAAGGAGTGCACCACCGGCTCGAGCATCATGCCTCATAAGAAAAACCCCGACGTTTTTGAACTCCTCAGGGCCAAAAGCAACAAGTTGCAAGGCCTTCCGCAGCAGATTATGCTCATCATGAACAACCTGCCCAGTGGCTATTTCCGCGACCTGCAGCTTATTAAAGAAGTCTTTCTGCCCGCTTTCGACGAACTGAAAGACTGTCTGCGGATGGCTGCCTATATGATTAATAAGATGGAAGTGAACGAGCGTATCCTCGACAATCCCATGTACGATCCGATGTTTTCCGTGGAAGAGGTGAATCGTTTGGCTGCTGCCGGCATGCCCTTCCGTGACGCCTATAAGCAGGTGGGACTTGAAATCGAGAACGAAACCTTCAGGGCCGACCGCCGGATTCGGCATACTCACGAGGGGAGTATGGGCAATCTGTGCAACGACCGCGTCGTAGCGCTGATGGGCGAGACGCTTCACGGATTCCATTTTGAACGTGTTAAGAATGCAGAAAAACAATTACTTGGTTAAGCAAACCATCGCTTTTGCGGTAGTATTGCTCGTATTGTTCACGTCGTGCGGCGAAGAAACGCTGTACAGCAACGCCTATCGCTGTAACTTCCGATTCAACACCGAGATTCATAACAACACGGTTTTAAACCAAGTTACCAACCCCCTTATTCCCGGAACCTACGTTCGCGTCAGCCTGTCGATGCGTGGTTCGGTGCGCCATGTAGACTTGCTGACCGGCACCGGAACGTCGGAGAGCGTGCCACTGACCACGGCCGAGGAGCGCATGCAGACCTATGACATGGGCGCTGACAATGGAATCATAGTGGGGCGGAGTGTTTATCATGGGCTGTTGGCTTTCGACGCGCAGTGTCCTAACTGCCTGTCCGAGAACAGCGGCGGGTCTTTCCCGCTTTCGTTTCATGGCAACGGTACGCAAATGACATGCGCCCATTGTCATCGTGTCTATGATTTGAATGAGCGCGGTGTCGTCGTGTCGGGCGAAAAAGGCAAGAAACTCATGGAGTATGCGGCTC
Organism: uncultured Prevotella sp.; assembly: GCA_963547405.1. Classification (GTDB taxonomy): domain Bacteria; phylum Bacteroidota; class Bacteroidia; order Bacteroidales; family Bacteroidaceae; genus Prevotella. The sequence goes on along the minus strand of CAUURC010000078.1, from coordinate 6,921 downwards.
AGTATACAGGCCGCTTGCTGCTTGTGCACAATAAATATTAAAAAAGTTAATTTAGTTTGGCTTTTCGATGATTAACGATTACCTTTGCAATCGAATTTCCTTTTTAACAATTCGAAATGCCGCAATGGTGGAATTGGTAGACACGAGGGACTTAAAATCCCTTGGCCAGTAACGGCTGTGCGGGTTCGAGTCCCGCTCGCGGCACTTCACACACAAACCACATTAATCTTATGCGTAAACATCTAATCTTTGTTTTTTCCGCGTGTTCATTCGTATTGCTTTCGTCTTGTTCAAAGATGGGTCCATTGTCGGCAGATAGTTTTACGGTTGTACCTAATCCGCTTGAGACAACCGGAGGCAAGGTTCCCGCTACTATCAACGGCCAATTCCCTGAAAAATATTTGAAGAAGAATGCCACTGTACGGGTTATTCCGGAACTTCGTTATGGCAAGAGACGTACCGCGCAAGGTACCAGCACTACGTTCCAGGGCGAAAAGGTAATGGGTAACAACCAGACGATTTCTTATCGTTTGGGCGGTCGCTACACCATGAAGACCTCTTTCGACTACGTTCCCGAAATGCAGCAAAGCGAAATGTATCTCACTTTCCAAGCAAAGGTTGGTAAGAAAATTGTAAAGATTCCGGCAGTTAAGGTGGCTAACGGCGTGCTTGCTACCGCTGAATTGTATAAGCAGACCATGATGAATGGTGGTGCTTGCATCGCTCTTGACTCGTTCCAGCGTATCAATGCCAAGAAACAGGAAGCTAACATCAGATTCCTTGTTAATCAGGCTAACTTGCGTAAGAGCGAACTGCAGAATAACAGCGTGCAGGAGTTTGTCAGAATGTTGAAGAAAATCAATGCCGATCGTGAGAAATTGGCTATCAAGAATGTGGAAGTAGCCGCTTACGCTTCGCCCGAAGGCGGTTTCAGCTTCAACGATAGACTGGCCAACAAACGTCAGGATACCAGCGAGGATTACGTAAAGAGCCAGCTGAAGAGCACCAAGGTGAAAGCTGATATTGACGCTCACTATACGGCACAGGACTGGGATGGATTCCAGCAGCTTGTGCAAGCCAGCAACATTCAGGACAAAGATGTTATCTTGCGCGTACTTTCTATGTATAAGGATCCGCAGCAACGCGAACAGCAGATTCGCAATATGAGCGAAGGCTTCCGTGACTTGGCCGATCAGATTCTGCCCGAATTGCGTCGCTCTCGTCTCATCATCAATTACGAAACGATTGGTCGTACCGACGAGCAGATTAAAGAGCAGTACGCGATTGATCCTGTTAAGTTGGATATTGAGGAGATTCTCTACGCGGCTTCACTCGAAGATAACGTTGCCAAGAAGGAGGCTATCTACAAGAAGACCATCCAACTTTACGATAAAGACTACCGTGCCTACAGCAACTTGGCTGCTCTGGCCTTTAACAGAGGTGATAACACGACGGCCGAAAACTATATTGACCGTGCGCTCCGCGTGAACCCCAAGGCACAGGAACCTTATGCCAACAAGGCTCTTATGAGTCTGCAGAAGGGTAATCTGGACGAAGCAGAGGGCCATCTTTCAAACGCTATCAATGCCAACGGCTTTAACGACGTGCTCGGTAACCTCAATATTGCTCGTGGAAATTACAGCCATGCGGCCGACGAACTGAAGAATTCTGTTAGCAACAGCGCAGCTTTGGCACAGATTTTAGTGAAGGACTACGCTAAAGCAGAGCAGACTTTGAAGAATGTTAAGAACGCTGACGCCATGACAAGTTATCTGCGTGCCATCCTTTCTGCACGTCAAGGTAACAACTTTGCAGCAAATTCTTATTTGAAAGAGGCAATCCAGAAAGATCCTACATTGGCCAAATATGCCGAAAAGGACTTGGAATTTGCTAATATCAAACGATGAAAGAAATTAGATTAAGTCTACTTTTACTGCTCACCCTGGTTTTGGTTTCATGTGGGACGGACAGCTATCATTTTGAAATTAACGGCCGACTCATCAACCTAAACCAGGGTGAGTTCTATGTATATAGCCCCGATGGCGGAATCATTGGTATAGATACGATCAAGGTAGATGGTGGTCGTTTCGCCTACGAGATACCCTGTGACCAGCCCTGCGTGCTGATGATCGTGTTCCCCAACTTCTCTCAGCAGCCTGTTTTTGCGGCTCCCGGCAAGCAGGTAGAGGTTAGGGGTGACGCTTCTCACTTGAAAGAGCTGGAGGTGAAAGGTACGAAGGATAACGAACTGATGACGAAATTCCGTCAGCAGGTGGTCAGTACGTCACCTCCCGAAATGAAGAAATATGCCGAACAGTTTGTGAAAGACCATCCTGATTCGCCCGTTTCGCCCTATTTAGTCAACCAGTATTTCGTGCAGGCGCCACAGCCCGACTATGCCAAAGCCTTGGAGTTGCTGACGATGATGACAACCTCGCAGCCTAAAAATGGACTGTTGAACCGCCTGTTGCCGGATATCAAGCAGATGAAGGACGTCGCTTTCTCGGGAAAGCTCAAGGATTTCTATACCACCGATATGAAAGGTCGCCCTGTGTCGGCTGCCAATCTGCGTTCTGCCCAAGTAGCCGTTATTAATGTTTGGGCCTCGTGGAGCTATGAAAGTATGGAAATTCAACGCCTGTTGAAGGGCCTTCAGCGCAAGAACCATGGCAGTTTGCAGGTGTTAAGTATCAATGTGGACGCCACGGTAAAGAAATGTCGCGATACGCAGGAGATGGATTCTATCACGTGGCCTACCATCTGTGACGGGCTGATGTTCGATGGAAAGCTGGTGCGTCAGCTGGGTTTGACCTCTATTCCCGACAATATCGTATTGAAAAAAGGCAATATTGTGGCCCGTGGTCTCTCACCGCAGGAAATGAGAGAGAAGCTGGAACAGCTATTAGGGAAGAAGTAATAAATCTGCTTCCTATCATCTGCCATCTAAAATACTAACCATAAGCACCTACTACCTAAAACCATGCTCGTTAAAACATATTGTGCGGCCGTCAACGGTCTGGAAGTGACTACCATAACAATAGAGGTTAGTTTGAATCCGGGCGTTATGTATCATCTCACAGGTTTAGGAGACGAAGCCGTTCGTGAGGGTCGCGACCGCATTGCCGCTGCTCTGCAGTATAATGGGTATAAGTTTCCGAAGGCTGATATTACGGTTAATATGGCTCCTGCCAACCTGCGTAAGGAGGGTAGTGGCTTCGATTTGCCGTTGGCCATCGCTATCTTGGCAGCCAATGCCACCATTGTTTCCGAAAAACTCGGTCACTATATGTTGGTGGGAGAACTGGGAATCGACGGTCGTTTGCAGCCTATCCGTGGGGCATTGCCCATCGCTATTAGGGCCCGTGCCGAACAATTCAAGGGACTTATCGTGCCGAAGCAGAACGTGAACGAGGCTGCCGTGGTCAACAATCTCGATGTTTATGGCATGGAATCGATTGTAGAGGTGATTCAGTTTCTGACCGGTGAGAAATCATTTGAGCCCACCGTTATTGATACCCGCCGTGTGTTTTATGAAAAACAATATGCTTTTGATCTTGATTTTGCCGACGTCCGTGGGCAGGAAAACGTAAAGCGGGCCATGGAAGTGGCGGCTGCGGGTGGGCATAACCTCATTATGGTGGGTCCGCCGGGTTCGGGCAAAAGCATGATGGCCAAGCGGTTGCCGAGTATCCTGCCGCCGCTGTCGCTCTCGGAGAGCTTAGAGACGACCCAGATTCACAGTATTGCCGGCAAGACAAGTAAGGATACGTCGCTCATCAGTCAGCGACCGTTCTGTTCGCCCCATCATACCATTTCGGAAGCGGCCCTTGTTGGGGGTGGAAATAATCCGCAACCGGGTGAGATTTCGCTCGCCCATAACGGCGTACTCTTCTGCGACGAGTTGCCTGAATTTAACAAGCACACGCTCGAAGTGCTGCGCCAGCCGCTCGAAGACCGCCATATCACCATTTCGCGGTCTAAGTATCGCATCGACTTTCCGTGCAGTTTTATGTTCGTGGCCAGTATGAATCCCTGTCCTTGCGGTTATTATGGAGATCCTACGCATCATTGTGTTTGTACGCCCGGGCAGATACACCGCTACATGAATAAGATTAGTGGCCCGCTGCTCGACCGCATTGATATTCAAGTGGAAATCATTCCCGTACCCTTCAAGGATATTTCAAAGACCGAACCCGGTGAGCCGAGTGCCGCCATCCGTGAGCGTGTGATTCGTGCCCGTGCCATTCAGACCGAGCGTTTCAAGGCTGTGAAGGGCGTACATTGCAACGCCCAGATGACCGAGCGCATGATTCATCAGTACGCTGAGCCCGATCAGGCCGGTATCGATCTGCTACGCATGGCCATGGAACGCCTTTCGCTCTCGGCCCGAGCCTACAGCCGTATTCTGAAAGTAGCCCGCACGATAGCCGATCTCGCAGGAAGCGACCGTGTGACAACCGAACATCTGGCCGAAGCTATCAACTATCGCAAACTCGATCGTGGCGACTGGGCAGAAAGATAACTCATTGGGAGCAATGGAATACACCTATATATTATACCTGATTCTTAGTAAAATTCCATTTGTTTACTATTAGTTATGGATATTTAACATATATATATATATAATATTAATTTTAAAAGGCTATCTTTACAGCTCTCAAAATTTACCTTAAATATTTATTATTTAAATCAAACAATGTAAAATGAAAAAGTCCAAGTTAAGTTATTTGGGACGCTTCCAGTCTTGGTATTGTCCATTATCTGCTAATACTAAAGTATTGGCACTTGCGTTCGGATTTTTAGTAAGTGGTTCTGTTTACATGTCTGCATCAACGGCTATTTCCTCGGAAAGCAGTGTTGCGCAGCAAAAAACATCCGCAATCAGAGGTGTCGTTACCGATGCCAGCGGAGAACCGCTTGTCGGAGTAACAATTACTGCTATAGGAACTAAAAAAGCGGCCGTTACCGACATAAATGGAAAATTCTCGATTGATGTAGCAGCAGGTTCAAAACTCAAAATCTCGTATGTCGGATATACCGCACGGGAAGTGATTGCTTCAAGTCAAGGTACCATGAATATTGTACTGAAGGAAGATAGCAAGAGTATTGATGAGGTAGTGGTAACCGCCCTTGGTATCAAACGTGAAAAGAAAGCATTGGGTTATGCTATTCAGGAAGTAAAAGGTGACCAGCTGGTGGCTGCCCGCGAAAATAACTTAGCCAACGCTTTGACCGGTCAGGTGTCCGGTTTGCAGATTATCCGCTCAAGCAACGGTCCTGCCGGTTCATCGAAAATTCAGTTGCGTGGTAGCAGCTCCGTGACAGGTACGAATCAGCCGCTGATCGTAGTCGATGGTGTGCCATTGGATAACTTTACGGGAACCGGTAACAACGACTTCTGGAATCCCGGAACTGATATGGGTAATGGTCTGGCGGACATCAACTCGGAAGATATTGCATCACTCTCTGTATTGAAAGGTGCATCAGCCGCAGCCCTCTATGGTTCGCGTGCGGGTAACGGTGTTATCCTTATCACGACTAAAAAGGGAGCTAAGTCAAAAGGACTTGGTATTACCATATCTTCTTCTGTTTCTGTTGAAGGACTCTTTCTGAGCCCCGAACGTCAAACAACTTTCGGTCAGGGTAGCGAGGGTGTTCACAACCCCACCTCAGGAAGTAACTGGGGGCCGGAGATTGCCGGGCAAAAATATACCGACTGGGCTGGCAAGGAACAAAACATGCGGTATTTTGACAACGTGAAGAATTTCTTCAATACAGGTATCAACTTGATTGAGAGCGTATCTTTCTCACAACAGTTCAACAAGACATCCGTATATGTTTCAGGTACTCGTATGGACGACGGCAGCAAGATTCCGGGAGCGAAATACAACCGAAGCAACTTGATGTCGCGCATCTTTACCAACTTCGGCAACGATGACCGATGGAGCCTTGACGCCAAGATACAGTACATCCGTTCGTATGCCAAGAACCGTCCTATATCAGGTGCCAATACCAACAACTATTTCTACACCATGTTCACCATGCCTATTTCTTTGGACATCACACAGTTCAAGCAGGCCATCAATCCTGAGGATGGAAACATGTACTGGTGGGAAAAAGGTAACGGACAGAATCCCTACTGGGCAAAAGATTATAACACGAACGAAGACACTCGCAACCGTTTCTTACTGAACTTCGCCCTGAAATACCAATTCAACGATTGGTTGAGCGCAGAAGCGAAAGCCGGAAGCGATATGTATTTTACAGAGAGCGAAACCAAACTATATGCTGGAAGTCCTTCTTCTAAAACGGGTCGTTACTCATTTGGCGAGCAAAAGTTCTATGAAAACAATTTCAGCCTGTTGCTTACCGCACAGAAAGACAACGTAATCGGCAAGTTCGGCGGTGTAGCCACATTGGGTGGCAACCTTATGGAACGCAAGAGCACAGGACTATCTAACTCGCTCAAGGAACTCATCGCGCCGAGCCTATTCTGGTTGAAGAATGGTAAGAGTTCGGATCTTTCGGTAAATCCTTCATACAGTCACCGTAAGACCAACTCGCTTTATGGTTCATTGAGTATCAATTATGACGGTTGGGCTTTCCTTGAAGGAACCTTCCGTAACGATTGGTCTTCTACACTGAGCAAGGAAAACCGCTCTTATTTCTATCCGTCTGTCAGTGCTTCATGGGTAGTAAGCGATATGTTGAGTAAGATGGATAAGCCTCTGCCTAAATGGTTCAGCTACGCCAAAACCCGCGTTTCATTCGCACAAGTTGGTAATGACCTTGATCCCTATCAACTCTACAATACCTATTCTATTGGTAGCATCCCGTATACAAACGGTGTCGGAGCCTCAAAGGGCTCTACGCTGTATGACAGCAATGTGCGCAGCGAGTTGATTTCTTCATGGGAAGCAG
>CAUURC010000077.1:0-12431 GCA_963547405.1 uncultured Prevotella sp. | reverse complement strand
TATCAGTCGTTTGTTCGTTTTTAACAAAGTGCGAAATGCTTGGCTTATTTGCGACCAAAAAAATCCTGACGCAAAATAAGCGAGCGGTTTGTACGGTTTTTTCATGCCGAATGAAAGCCCTTTTTCGACCCCAGGAATGGGCCAATTTTGGGGAGTGAGCCGTAAGGGCGTGATTCATCACGTTTCGTTTTAATATTCGTTTTTTTTATTGTCGACGTATAAAATGGTGGTGGGGTAATCATTGTTGCGTGTTTTTGGCTTGTGCGGAACATGCTCAATCATGCCCCTTCGCTGGCGCATGGCGACTGGTTGCGTGTTTTTCGCTACTTTATTCTTTATCTTTTGTGCCCTTGTTTTTTAGATAATCCTGCTTTACAGGTCTTCTTTTGCTTAATATTTTCCTTTTATTGGGTTGTATTTTACAAAAGTTTGCGTTATCAGAACAAATTAATCTAAATTATTTTGGAATTTAGTTAGCTTTGTATACTTTTGCAAAAAATTATCCTTAAGACATTTTTACTAACTCTATTTTATATTTATTATGCGCAAAACCTTTATTCTTAGCGTATGCTCATTACTGGCGTGCTCAGCCACGAACGTATGGGCTTATCCTGACTTCTCTACGCAGATTGTCCAACAGCAACAGGCTTGTCGTGGTGTTGTTAAAGATGCTGCCGGAGATACGATTATCGGCGCCACAGTGCAGGTGAAAGGTACCAAGAATGGTACGGTCACCTCTATTGACGGTAGTTTCTCTCTGAACAATGTTTCCAAAGGTTCAGTACTTTTAGTTTCTTATGTTGGTTACAACTCAGTCGAAGTGGTATGGAGTGGCAGTGACCTGACCATCACCATGAAAGAAAACGCTCAGTCGCTCGAAGAAGTAGTGGTGACGGGTTATGGTGGCCACCAGAAGCGTGCCACGCTGACCACCGCTATCTCGAAGATGGATAAGAAGGTACTGGCTAATGGTGCTTTCAGTAACGCGGGTCAGGCATTGCAAGGTTCGGTTACGGGTCTGCGCGTTGTCAACACGACAGGACAGCCGGGTAGCAACCCGCAGATTGTATTGCGTGGTGGCGCTACCATCACCGGAAGCAACAACAGTGCTTTGGTGATTGTAGACGGTATCATTCGCAACAGCATGGCCGACGTGAACCCGGAGGACATCGAGTCGATACAGGTATTGAAAGACGCCGGTGCCACCGCTATCTATGGCGCGCGCGCCAATGGTGGTGTTATTCTGGTAGAGACCAAGAAGGGTAAGAAAGGTACGGCCAGTGTGACCTATAACTTCAAGGTGGGCCAAAACCACGCTCGCAGAGGTTACGACTTCTTGAATGCCCGTGATTATATATGGTATAACCGTTATGGTATGAAGAATACCAACAACGCTGTCTCAGCTTATTCCAATGGTTATCGAGTTGACGCGCAGCAGGGCTATGGTGTAGGTAACAAGCTGTTTGATATCCGTTATCTCACCGACGAAACGGCATCGTTGGTAAACGAAGGCTGGCAAACGATGGACGATCCTTACTATGAAGGCAAGAAATTGCTGTATAGAGATTATTCGGGAAAGCTTCAGGATGCCGTGTTCGATGACAGCGCGCTCACGGCCGAACACTATTTGAGTATTTCGGGAGGTAACGATCGCGGTACCTTTGCGGCCAGCACGGGTTATTATAGTGAGGATGGTCAGATAAGAAGTACAGGCTTCAGACGCTTCACCGGTAACCTTAACGCCTCTTACAAGATACTCCCCATCCTGACGGTAACAGGTGGCGCGCAATACTTATGGTCAACAACTCCGACGTTCTATACCGGTATTTACCAGCTGTTCTACCGTACCCGTTCGCAGCGTCCTACATGGAATCCCTATATGGAAGATGGTTCGCCGGCCAGCGGTTTCGGTTCGGCCGATGGTAACCCGCTCTATTGGATTTCCAAATACACCAGTAAGAACAGTACAACCCGCTATACGTTCAACGCAGGATTCAGTCTTGATATCATCAAAGACCATCTGACGCTCAACGGTAACGTGTCGAATCTGAACTACGAATACCAGTATGAGAGTTTCGATAAGGCCACAAAGCAGCAGAATCAGGGTTCTGTCAATACCAGACGTGGCTCAAGCGTTGAGATCGAAAAGTATCATCAGGTGCAGCTCAACTCAACGTTGAACTATAGAAACACCTTCAACGATGTTCACAATCTCGACCTCATGGTGGGTGGTGAATACTATACCTATGATTATTTTGACCTAAAGGGTGACGCCCATGGTTCACCAACCGATGATATCGCTACGATGAACGTGGCTTCCGAATACGACAAGATTTCGACCGAAAAGAGCGCTTATCGCATCCTTTCTTCTTTTGGTCGTGCGGAATATAACTACAAGATGCGTTATCTTCTTTCGCTTACGGGTCGCTACGACGGCATTTCCAGACTGAAAGACAACCGCTGGGGCTTCTTCCCCGGTATGTCCGTAGGTTGGAATGTGACCGAGGAAGACTTCTGGAAAGACCTTCCGCTCAGTGTCACCGTTAGCACATTGAAGCCTCGTGTCAGCTATGGTACGAACGGAAATGTAAACGGAATTGGCAACTACACGATATATGGCTCATACGGTTCGGGCAATTTGCCGAAATACAACAACTCTACCTCTATCATCAACACGGGCTTGGTAAACACCGGTTTGAAGTGGGAGAAGAGTAAAACCTTTGAAGTTGGTCTGGATATTGGCTTGTGGCAGAACAAGATTTATTTGATTCTCGACTACTACAACCGCAGAACACAAGACTTGCTTACCTCACAGGCATTGCCCGGTTACACAGGTTTCTCGGCGATAACGACCAACTTGGGTAACTTGCAAAACAGTGGTTTAGAGGCTGAAATCCGTGCAAACATCTTGAAGAAGAAAGACTTTAGCTGGGACGTAACGGCTAATATCACCTCTGTAGCCAACAAGATTCTGAAGCTGCCGTTCAACAACGTGGCTAACAACCGTGTGGGTGGCTACGAAGTTGCTGCAGGACAAGCTGTGGCAGATGGCAATGGTGGTTGGAAGTATACGACCAAATGGGTAGGCGGCCGTCAGGAAGGTGGCAAGCTGGGAGATATCGTTGCCTACAAGCAACATCATATTTTCCGCGACTGGGACGACGTAAAGGCGCATGCCAACAACCGCGTTGACGAAGTAGGTAAGCTCTATGGCCCCGGCTTGGAAAGCCAATATAAGGGCAAGGAAGGCTGGAAGCCCATCGAGCCGGGTGATGTTTGCTGGGAAGATATGGATGGTGATGGTAAGATTACATCATACGACCAGAAGGTAATCGGTAACGTATTCCCCAAGGTTACGGGCGGTTTCTCTTCAACGATTTCTTACAAGGGTTTCTCGTTCTATGCTCGTTTCGACTATGCTCTCGGCCATACGATTTACAATGAACTGCTGGCTCGTTCTTTGGGACAGTATCAAGGCACGTTCAATGTTATCTCTAAGGTGAAGGAAATGTGGAGAGAGGACAATCGCAACGCGGATCTTCCGAAGTTCTACTACGCAGACCAGCTGGCTAAATACAACATCACCCGTGCCAATGGCGCAGGTCAGGTGCTGAACGGCAACAACTCTCGCTTCTACGAGAAGGGTGACTATCTGGCTTGCCGTGAGCTCACTTTAAGATACACACTGCCCAAGACGCTCATTCAGAAAGTTTACCTTCAGAATGCTTCAGTCTATGTAACGGGTCAGAACCTATTCTATATCACCGGTTATAGCGGCAGTTCACCCGAACCGGTTGTTACCAGTGGCTATGAAGGTGTGGACTATGCACGTTATCCGACACCACGTACTGTATTATTAGGCGTATCTTTAACATTCTAATCATTCAACAATCATTATGAAAAAAATATTTCACTATATCGCGGGAGCTATCGTTGCGTTAGGCTTTACGGCCTGCGACTCCCTCGACTTGGAACCCGAAAGCCTCATTACTGACGCGAATTACTGGAAGACTTCCGACCAGTTTGACGCTTTCAACGTTGGTATTCATTCTTATTTCAGAAGCCTGTCGGGCAACTTTTTCCTGCTGGGAGAAGCTCGTGCCTACCTCTATGGCGATACGCCGTTTGGCGGAGAGGCCACTCAGGGTATGGAACTGTTGCCTTACAACACTATGTCTCCGGTTCAGCCTGTTATTAGAAATTACGCGGGTATGTATGGTGTCATCAACCAGTGTAACCTGATGATCAGCAAACTGAACGACACCGGTACGCTCACCGACGCGCAGAAGAATTATTATCTCGGTACGGCGCATGGTATCAGAGCTTATCTCTATTTCCATCTATTGCGTTCTTGGGGCGATGCCATCATTCATTTGGATTATACTTCGGGTACAACGATCGACTTGGCCAATATCAACAAGAAGCAAAGTTCTGAAGCCGACGTTATGAAACAGATTAAATTGGACATCGAGGCTTCGGAAAAGGCATTCAATAACGACTATAGTTTTGCCAAAGGTAAGAATTATTGGTCGTTGGGTGCTACCCAAATGCTGAAAGGCGAGGTATATCTCTGGAGCGGAAAGCAGATGGGTGGCGGCGCTGCCGACTATCAGACAGCCAAGGCCGCGTTGGAATCGGTAGACAAATGTCCGGGTATCGGTCTGGAAACTGACTTCGCGAAGGTCTTCAGCTACGACAATAAGAAAAACAAGGAGGTTATTTTCAGCTTTGTCAGCGCGGAGAATGAAGCCAGCCTGTTGAATGGTAGCTATCGTGGTAATCTGCTTCCACAGCAGAACTACCTGCTCAATGGTTCGTTCTATGACGAGGATGGTAAATTGTTTAAGGATACCAAGGATAACCAACTGAATGGTCTTACCCGCCTTGCTTTGCGCAAAGACATTTATTTCAAGCTGTTTAGAGATGGTGACAGTCGCCTGAAGAAATCACTCAGAGCCGTTTATAACAAGACTAAGGAAGGACAACTCACTTACGTAGCGCCCTTTGCGTATAAGTTCCAAGGCACTATGCTCCCGGGAACGTCTGAAAGAAGCATGCTCGATGACTTCCCCGTATATCGCTATGCCGACTGTCTGCTGCTCTTGGCTGAGGCTAAAGCACTGCTGGGAGAGGACATTGCGCCCGAAATCAACAAGATTCGTAAGCGTGCGTATGGTGACAATTATTCTGATGAAGTGGCTTATCCCAATGACAAAGGAGACTTCTACAACGGTAATAAGTTCGCGGGAGCCGACAGCGACCCTGTGGAAGCCGTGCTGAAGGAAAGATTCAGAGAATTCCTTTTTGAAGGAAAGCGCTGGTATGACATCCGTCTGATGGGCAAAACATCAGAGTATTCATTGGCAGAATCTGGCAAATTGTTGTGGCCAATCGACAAGAACACACTGACCAATAATAACGCTTTGGTACAGACCAAGGGTTATTAATCGGCAGAAAACCATAGAGCGGGAGGTGATACTTCGTCACCTCCTGCTCCTTTCCTTATTATAAATCCTCTTGATAGAATAATATGACGGGCCTACGTATCCATCAGAAATTGGTAATCGCGCTTCTTTTCTTGCTCTACGCCGCACTTCCATGCAGCGCGGAGATAGCGCATATACTGCCGCGGCCTAAGCATATCGATGTAAAACAACACACCAAGCCATTCTACCTACAACGTTCTATACGATTGGAAGACCCAACCGATTGCCTGCCTTTGCAGGAATTTCTACAGGATTATGGCTGTTCCGTGAATGAAAAGGCGAAAGCCGTTGTCACCATTGCGCTGACCAAGCATTTGCCTAACACGGTTGATTACGCGTTGGAAGGCTACGAAAACGAAGCCTACCGACTGAAAATTACACCCCACCGCATAGAAATTACGGCCCTTTCGCGCCTCGGCGTCATTCGGGCAGCGGCCACCTTGCGCCAAATGGCTGAAGGAACGGGTCGCAAAAGTTATGTTGCTGCGGTCGATATCACTGACTATCCCTCGTTCAAACTGCGAGGCTACATGCACGACACCGGCCGTTCTTACCTGTCGATGCAAGAACTAAAAAAAGAAATAAAACTGCTCTCACTCTTCAAAGTAAACACATTTCACTGGCATTTGACGGAAAATCAAGCGTGGAGATTTGAGGTAAAAGCCTTCCCTCAGCTCACGGCTGATACGTCCATGACCCGTCATCAAGGCCTTTTTTATACACAAAACGAATGTAGGGAATTGGAAAGTTATGCCCGCGGATACGGCATACAGGTTATTCCCGAGATAGATATGCCCGGTCACAGCGAGGCCTTTGAGAAGGCTATGGGTCATAGTATGCAGACCGACCGTGGCGTCAACGAACTGAAACAGATACTCAACGAGGTGGCCGTAGCGTTTCCGCAGGCCTCCTATATACATATCGGTGGCGACGAGAAAACAATTACTTATCCTGACTTTCTCGGGCTTATGACCCGTCATGTGCGTAGCTTGGGCAGGCGTGCTATCGTGTGGATACCCAACCACGCTCACTATATGGCGGCCGACATGACCCAACTTTGGAGCACGGCGGGCCGATTAGTGCCCGGCATTCCCAACATTGACTGCCGCTACAACTACATCAATCACTTCGACGTTTTTGCCGATGTGGTGGGCATTTATAAAAGTAATATCTACTATCAGCAGCAAGGTTCGCCTGAAGTTGCCGGCGAAATATGCGCCTTATGGAACGATCATAAGCTGTCATCGGAAAGCGATATGCTCCGACAGAACAACTTTTACACGAACGTTATCGCGTCAGCATCGCGGGCTTGGCAAGGTGGCGGCCGGCAATATATAGAAAAAGGTGGCACCACGCTGCCCGTAACGGGTGACGAACTGGATGATTTCCAAGACTGGGAACACCGTTTTCTCTTCCATAAATCACGTTGGTTGAAAGACGCGCCCATCCCTTACGTGCGCCAAAGTAACGTGCTTTGGGCCGTGACCGATAGCCTTTCGCCCGACCGCAGACCCGTCAACAGCCTGAAAGTGCGGGGCGCCGGTGTCTATCTGCGCCACACTTGGAGCAAGATCGTGCCCGCTTGGTTTACCGATAAGCCTACGGGTAAGACGGCTTACGTATGGACGAGCGTTTATTCACCGAAGGATCAGGAAGCCGGCGCGCTCGTTGAACTGCAGAATTACAGCCGTTCCGAACAGGATAAAGTGCCCGATGAAGGGCGATGGGATCGACGAGGATCACGCATTTGGTGGAATGGAGAACCACTGAAAGCCCCTGAATGGAAGCGGCCGGGGCAACGGATTGATAACGAAACCGACCTAACAAATGAGAATTTCACAGGCCGGCCCGTCATGAAACTGCGTCTGAAGAAAGGCTGGAATCACGTGCGGATGATCTTACCCGACCTGAAAGGCGATGGCATCAGGCTCAACAAATGGATGTTTACCTTTGTGTTGACGGATGTAGAAGGTCGAAACGCGCTGCCCGACATCGTTTACTCGCCCCATGACAACATCGTTTTTCCACAATAAATCAGTGTATTCAAAGTTTTCATAAAAAGACGATCCTAACCCCAAAGAATATCAAATAGCGTCATTAAAACAATGAAACAGTTATTGCTTATCATACAACTATTGTTGGTCACTGCCTTTGCGCAGGCCGGAAACAAGATTAAAGTGGCCTGTGTCGGCAACAGCGTGACCTTCGGACATGGCATTACGGATAAGGAAAAGGCCTATCCGGCCGTCTTACAACAACAATTGGGCGTCGGCTACGATGTGAGAAACTTCGGTCATTCGGGCACAACGCTTCTCGAACAAGGCCATCGTCCCTACCGACAGAAGCCCGAATACAAGGATGCCATGGCGTTCAAGGCCGATATTGTGGTCATCCATCTGGGTCTGAATGACACCGATCCACGCAACTGGCCTAACTACAACAGTCGGTTCGATCGTGATTACCAGCAGTTGATTACTGATTTCAGAACCGCAAACCCCAACGCCAAGATATGGATTTGCCTCATGTCGCCCATCTTCGACCGGCATCCACGCTTTCAAAGTGGCACCCGTGATTGGCACGAAGCCATTCAGAAGCACATTCAGAGGATAGCTCGGGCCAACGGAACGGGCCTTATCAACCTGCATACTCCGCTCTATAAACGCCCCGATTTGTTTGCCGACGCTCTGCATCCCAATGCCGAAGGCGCGACCATTATCGCTCAAACCGTGTATGCCTCCATCACCGGCAACTACGGCGGACTGCGTATGGCGCCCCTCTATGGCGACGGTATGGTGATGCAACGCCATCAACCCGTCGTCTTCCGTGGTATGGCCAATGCCGCAGAGAAGTTGAATGTGGCCTTCAACGGGCAGCGTCAGACTGCCACAACCGGTGCGGACGGCCGTTGGGAAGTGAGCTTTCCGGCCATGGAAGCGGGCGGTCCATACGAGGCTCGTATAACAACGAAAAGCCAAAAGCGCATCATACGCGATATATATATAGGTGAAGTGTGGCTTTGTTCGGGCCAGTCCAACATGGAATGGCCTGTCGGTAGCACGACAAGTGCCAACGACGACCTGGCCCAAGCTGATCAGCAACATCGTCTGCGCTTGTTCAACATGCCGTCACGTTACCCCACCAACGCGGTGGAGTGGGCCGAAGCAACGCTCGATTCGGTCAATCAGTTGAAGCTGTTGCAGATAGGGCCGTGGCAGAAAGCCGACAAAGCGTCGGTCAAAGGCTTCTCTTCCATCGCCTATCACTTCGGCCGTGTGTTGGCCGACAGCCTGCGGATACCCGTCGGTATCATCTGTAATGCCGTGGGCGGAACGACCACTGAGTCGTGGATTGATCGTCGAACACTCGAATGGGATTTCCCTGTTATCCTCCGCGACTGGTATCATGGCGACTTCGGACAGGCGTGGGCACGTGGTCGCGCTTTACAAAACATCCGCAAAGCCGCCACTCCCGCATTGCAACGCCATCCTTATGAGCCCGCTTATATGTTTGAAGCCGGCATGCTTCCGCTACAAGGATATGCCATGAAGGGCGTTACTTGGTATCAAGGAGAGTCGAATGCCCACAACATAGAATTGCACGAACGTCTCTTCCGCCTCCTTGAAAAGAGTTGGAGAAACTACTTTCATCAGCCCGATATGCCCTTCCTGTTTGTTCAGTTGGCCGATCTCAATCGGCCGTCGTGGCCCGAATTTCGTAATTCGCAGCGACTTTTGGCCGCCGAATTGCCCCATACGTGGATGACGGTGTCGATGGATAAGGGCGATTCGCTCGATGTACACTATCGTGATAAGAAGCCGGTGGGCGAGCGATTGGCTTGGCAGGCGCTCGGTCATGTCTATGGTCAGTCGGTCGTTTGCGAAGGTCCGGCCTGTGCAAAGGTTGTCCGTGAGGGGCAAATCGTGCGTCTTTCGTTCGATCATGCCACTGGTCTCAAGGCGCAAGGCACACACCTCGTCGGTTTTGAAGTGGCCGGAGAAGATGGTGTTTACCACACGGCCGACGCCCGTATTGTCGGAGCCGATGTTGTCGTAACCAGTTTGCGGGTGGCCCATCCCGTCCATGTGCGATACGGTTGGCAGCCCTATTCCCGCGCCAACCTTGTCAATGGGGCCGGCCTTCCGTGCAGTACATTTGAAAAGGAAATAGACTCATGAAACATCTAAAGTTAATTCTATTAATCTGTATCATCATGAATGAATTTACAAACGGTCAGAAGATGTCAGCCCAGACTTGGCAACTGCAAACCATTGAGCGAGTTCTCGGCTTTCCGACAGACGAGACCGGCATTGAAAAAGGAGTATCGGCATGCTTTGCCGGAACAGCCGGCAACAGCTTATTGATGGCCGGTGGCTGCAACTTTCCGGGCACACCGGCTGCCGAAGGTGGCAAGAAACATTACTACCAAGGTATCTATGCCGCCGAAATAACCTGCGGCAATCAACTTGATTGGAAACTTGTAGGCCGGTTGCCACAGCCCTGTGCCTATGGTGTTAGTATTCAATTAGAGGACGGAATCCTCTGTGTGGGCGGCAATAATACCGACCAAAGCTTTGCCGACGCTTATCGAATCCATCTTGAAAACGGCCGTGCCGTCGTGACACCTTACCCCGCTTTGCCCGTAGCTTTAGACAATTTTACGGGTTGTCGTTGCGGTAACACGGTGACAGTCAGCGACGGTCATCGTCTTTATACGCTCGATTTGGCGCGTCCCGAACACGGTTGGAGCGAATCACCGGCCGGCTGTGACGAGAAATTAGGCCAGCCCGTCAGCGGTAGTATCAACGGAACTTTCTGCCTATGGGGCGGATGTACCACCAAGACCGCTGAACGGCCGACCACGCTGAACATACCGGGACAGTCTTTCGGTGCCCAAAGAGCCACGCTGCCACCCCCTGTTGACAACAACGGTACGGAGATTTACCTCGGTGGAGCGGCAGCTTTGAACCTCTCAGATGACGCCATTGTCATTGTCGGAGGCGTGAACAAAGACGTCTTTCTCGACGCCGTGAACAATCCCAAGCCCGGCTATATGACACACGCCGTGGAGTGGTATCGGTTCAATCGCTACATCTGCGTCTTCCAAGACAACCGCTGGTACATCGCCGGAAAGAATCATGTGGCCGCCCGCGCCGGTGCCGCGCTGGTCAAACAAGGCAACTCCGTCTACATCATTGGTGGCGAACTGAAGCCCGGCATTCGCACTCCCGAAATCTATCGACTCAACTTCAACCATTAAACCCTTATGAAACTGATTGACAAAAAATCATATCCCTGGCTCGTTGTAGCCCTGTTGTGGATCGTAGCCTTGCTCAACTACATGGATCGCCAAATGCTTTCGACCATGCAGGAAGCCATGAAGGCCGACATTGAAGAACTGAACCAAGCCGAAGCCTTCGGCGCGCTGATGGCCGTATTCCTTTGGATTTACGGTCTGGTGTCGCCCTTCGCGGGCCTCGTAGCCGACCGGATGAGCCGCAAGTGGCTCGTGATCGGCAGCCTCTTTGTATGGTCGGCCGTCACGTTGGCTATGGGTTTCGCCACCAGCTTCGACCAACTCTACTATCTGCGTGGAATCATGGGCGTCAGCGAAGCCCTCTACATCCCCTCGGCCCTGTCGCTTTTGGCCGACTGGCACGAAGGCAAGAGTCGCTCACTGGCCATCGGTATTCACATGACAGGTATCTATGTGGGTCAGGCTGTGGGTGGTTTCGGAGCCGTAGTAGCTGCCATGCTCTCATGGAAGAGCACCTTCCATTGGTTCGGTATCATCGGAATCGCTTACTCATTTGTGCTGATGGTACTGCTGTATGAGAAGGCCGGCCACGCCACAAGCACGACCACGCAAGCCGAAAAGCCACAAGCCGGCGGTCTGCTGAAGAGTTTTGGCGTCGTCTTGTCCAACTGGGCCTTTTGGATTATTCTCTTCTTCTTCGCCGTTCCCAGCCTTCCGGGATGGGCAACGAAGAACTGGCTGCCCACGCTCTTTGCCAATAATCTGGGCATACCGATGGAAAGTGCCGGTCCGCTTTCTACGATTACCATCGCCGCCTCGTCGTTCATCGGCGTTATCTTTGGCGGTTACCTGTCGGATAAGTGGGTGCAGCGCAACCTGAAAGGCCGTGTCTACACCAGCGCTATCGGACTGGGGCTGACCATTCCCGCCCTTGTGCTGCTGGGTTATGGCCACAGTTTGCCGGCCATCGTGGGCGCAGGCCTGCTCTTTGGTGTAGGTTTCGGAATGTTCGATGCCAACAACATGCCTATCCTCTGCCAGTTTATCTCTTCTAAATACCGTGCTACGGCCTATGGTATCATGAATATGACGGGCGTATTTGCCGGTGCTGCCGTTACGCAAGTGTTCGGAAAATGGGCCGACGGCGGTAATTTAGGTTCAGGTTTTGCCCTTCTCGGCGGTATTGTTGCCGTGGCACTCGTCATTCAGTTGACCTTCCTGAAGCCCAAAACGGACAATGTCGATTAGGAGAAAAGATAGGAAGAGTGAAGGAGATGTCTTTGGGGAAGTGAAGGAGTTGTCTTGGGGGAGTTAAGGAGTTAAAGGGAGTTAAGACGTATGTCTTATCCCTGTCATCCTTGCATCGGCATCGAACGAATGTTTAAACTCCACAATATAGAAACAACCCGTACAAAAAATGACAATGACATCACAACATAAAACTAATGTCTTAACTCCCTTTCACTCCTTAACTCCTTAACTCCCCCAAATAACATCACAAAGAAATAGCAACACCCCCACAACATAAAACTAATGTCTTAACTCCCTTTCACTCCTTAACTTCTTAACTCCCCCCAAACAACTCCTTAACTCCCCAAAGACAACTCCTTAACTCCCCCAAATAACATCACAAAGAAATAACAATACCCCCACAACATAAAACTAATGGCTTAACTCCCTTTCACTCCTGT
>CAUURC010000076.1:0-12607 GCA_963547405.1 uncultured Prevotella sp. | reverse complement strand
TGAGAATAAGCCGGAGGCACTGCCTGTATATGTGGAAAAGTCAAGGCAGTTAGAACTGTTCGCATACTAAACTTATCCCGAACTGGCGTATCCTTGGTAGTGTTTTTGGCAAAGATTATCCTCTGCGAATGGCACAAGCCACAAGCTGTCTTGAGTGCCGTATTGGTATAATCCCCCCATGGTTTTTATCCACGATACCCTGTTGGATAAAAAAACTCTTGTTTCTGACTTGATTTTGATTGTTTGAACAAAAAATACGGCGTTTCTGGCTAAGATTTATCGGATTTTACAAGAAATAAGAGGCTGATAGCCGAAACGCCACGCATGTGACGTCTAATCTTTCCTAAACCATATTCGGCGTATCTTGCGGCGTATAACAACGCTGTTTAATATCGCAACCAATAGTAACAAGGCCAATCCTACGATGATACTTGGCGACATGGAACTGTCGTTAATATCGGGCTGAAGCGTCTGAATAATGTCCATATAATAGTTTCGGATTGGCATTAATAAAACGAGTGCGGCTATCAGCACGATAACATTAAGCCCGAATGTAAGCAACTGATAGGGTTTAGCCACGGCCTTCGGACTATATCCAATAAGCAAAAGGTTCTCAAGTTTATCAGAATTTTTCTGCACCAAGAGATAAATGCTAAGCATCAGAATATAAAAGCTCAATACAGAAATAATAAGGCCCACAACCATCACCATCGACACAACAAGTTTAAGGAAATAGATGGATTTCTCGGAGTTCAACTTGTCATCTTCCAATTCATAGCCTTTCTTGTCAAAGTATTTGGAGATTGCCATATCTGAAGGGTTGCCTACTTCAAGAATCAATCGTGTTGGTTCGGAATTCTGATCCGGTGAGAAGTAATGATTGCTCCAATCCATGAACGACTGTGGAACGAGGATGGAAGACAACCTGCTGGAGAAACCGATTACTTTTCCCTGAAAGCTCTGCTCATGATGATTTCCTTGTATGAATAGCCGAAAATCAATCATTCCTACCAGTCCTTCACTTAGTTTAGGCAGGCTATGGCTTTGGGCAAAACCGAAATTATACATCGTCAGGTAGGTTTTTGGCAAGATAATCGGTACGACGCGATCACCCGGTTTGTATTGCCATCGGCTTTTGTCTACATCGACAAAATCATCGGGAATACTTTCAAAGAAAAGCTCTGTGTTGGCTATATTCACACCGTTGACACTCATGTTGGCCAGAACCTTGTAGTTCGTGCTCGTAAAAACGCCAAGTTTGGTAACAAATTTCTGGCTCTTGAGTTCGTCTGTCTCCGCGTGATCAAACTTATTGGTTCGTCCCGAGATTGTACCGGCTGTGCTCACTTTCTTACTGACAATCAGATAGCCTTGCTTCATGAAGCTGTCTTCTGCCGTGAAAACAGGCACGACATCCTGATAAAACTGGTATCCCAAAAGAACGATAAGCATGCCGAAAAGGTTGGCAAAAAAGAAACCGCCCATCTGTGGCAGACTGATATGCTGTCGCAATAATTTCCAAACAATATTCATATTGCGCCCAATTATAATTTTAACACCTTGTCATACGACAATTCCATGTGCTTACCTATACTCGTGACAATGACACCGGCACCCTGCACATGCGCTTCTTTCATAAGAATTTCGGCCATGCCGCGCGCATTGTTATCATCTAAATGACTGATAGGCTCATCCACTATGATAAAGTCGAAAGGTTGAACCAATGCTCTCATCATGGCTACACGCTGCTGCTGACCGAAAGACATGAACCTAACAGGGACATCCAACTTGTCCGAAATTCCTAGTTGTTCAAACCAGCTTATAATCTCCTGCCGGGACTTAAAATCGGTCAAGCGGTTTTTAATCTGGATATTTTCAAAAGCCGTCAGTTCTGGAAATAACCTAAGCTCTTGAAACAACAAGCTGATATGTTGCTTACGAATATCTATCCAATCATGAATTTTCATTGCCTTGGCAGACTGCATATCGAACAGAATTTGACCACTATAATCATGTCGATAGCCCAGCACATAGCTACAGAAAGTGCTCTTTCCTTTACCGCTATCAGCTTCTAATAAATAAAGTTTATCCTTTTGAAAAACAATCTCCGTATTCCAAATATCAGAACTTAAATGAGTAGTCTGGGCAGAGAACACCTGTGGAACTACGGAACTGAACTTAATTTGATTCATTTATTTTAATGTATATACAATCGTAGACAAATCTCCAAAGACGGGTTTCAGAAAATCTCTTACCAGTCCGGCTTTATCATTGCTGATTGCGTCTAAATTGATAACCATGGCCACCTTTTTCCCTTTAATCTGCTCCGCAACGGCCGATGACAAAGGCAAAGCGGCTCTATTCAAAGTCGACTGAGCCAGCATTGCGCTGCTGCCACTATAGAACAGGTTGGCAGGAGAAACGCCGAAATAATAGGATGCGGTGCCACCTTTATAATAATAAGCATCTTTCTGCCAATCAAGAATCGCGCCTCCGCTCGGGCACGACTTTTTCCAATACGCAACGTCCGTGAGCCACTGCCGATTACTCAATTGTGCAGCCATAGCCAGCTGTAATTGGTCATTGAGATAATTCGGGATTTCAATCAGCACATCACCTTTAAAACTCTTAATGATATTGTCCATGTCCATGGCCGCATTGATACCTGCCAGTAGTCCCATTAACATGGTGTTATTATGAAGGTGATGGATGAATTTAGTTCCATCCACATTCATGAAAATTGAAAACAGATAAGGTGCGGGCATGTTGTAAACAAACTTTTCAGTAATGGGGAAATACTCATTATAAGCCTCTTGCAATGCTTTGTTGACAGATTTATTAAACGAGAAAGTTTCTCCCTCTATTGCCAGCATCGCATTGCCGACATTCATCTTTGCGGCAATGAAAATTTGAGACGCGTCAGCGGTCTTCGGTGCTCCCAAAGTAAATGGCGCTATCAGTTTGTCGGGCAGAGCCTGAGCTTGAGCAACCAGTGCCATGGGACTGTCTATGCTGTCGAGTTTGGCGAAAATACGACTACCGGTTACACCCTGCTCTTCATCTTGATTAAGATATTTAGCCATTTGTTGTCGTAATTCTTTGTGCCCTCCTGCCGAAATAGGGCCCATCAATAGAAAACTCCGGTCGTTGAAGCCTACGAGCCAAGTGTCTTTGACCATCACAAAATGTGCGCCCCGATATTGCTCAATCTGTGAAACGGCTGGTGATTTTATACCCTCGAGGAATGAAACGATATCGCCTGCGCTCTTCACCTTGCCGCAGAATCCCAGATTACCATCGGGAGATTCGAACAAATAAACTTTCTTCGAAAAGTCCAAGCCATTTTTTTCTACATGCTGTCCGGGAAAGAGTTGCATGAATGCTGCAACTTGCTTCGCATCAAGGCTAGAAATATCTATTGACATCAAGGCTTTACTTTCTGCCGGTATGGCATTCAGATAGCCGGCGTCTTGGCAAGATGTCAAAGTCAATATGGTAATCAGCGTCGCCAAGCAGCCTTTCACAATCTGGCGGAGAATATTTTTTTTCATACGAATTACTTTTTAAGATTACACATCATGACAGCCATTAAACCTGCCGTCTCTGTCCGCAAACGACTTTGTCCCAAGGATATCGGCTTGAATCCACAGGCCACAGCCTCTCTCACCTCGTCAACAGAGAAATCACCTTCGGGACCCACAAGAACCGTCACAGTATCATCCGGTGCTAGCATATCCAGTTCCTTGTATAATTCTGTTTTAGGAATTTCTTCATAACAATGGGCTATAAACTTATGTCCTTGTTTTGGAAGTTGAATAAAATCGGAAAAAGTCATTAGTTCGCTGATCTCTGGCATATAGGGCTTGCGACTTTGTTTTACGGCTGATACAACGACCTTTTCAATGCGATCGCGCCGAATGACTGTACGCTCCGAATAAGCACAACGCAAAAAAGATAAGCTATCAAAGCCTATCTCTGTTGCTTTTTCGGCCATCCACTCTATCCTGTCGATATTCTTGGTCGGTGCTATGGCCAGTTGTATGTGTCCTTGCCAACTCTTCTTTTGCGGAAACGCCTCTACTATATGATAAAGACAATGCTTATTAGACACCATATCCACCATTGCTTTGTAGAAAAAGCCCTTGCCATCTATTAGGAATATCTCATCATTTTCATGCAGTCGCAAAACCTTCACGGCGTGTGTGGCTTCCTCTACAGGCAGTTCTGTGGCTGTAGAAGCGTCGGGTACATAAAAATACCTAACCTCTTTCATCCTTTCGTGAATTTAGTTCATCACGCAACTGCGATGCCAACTCGTAATTTTCTTCCTCAATAGCCTTTTCCAACGACTTTTTAATCATCTTGGAAGTTAATGTGTTAATAGGCAACGCCATTGATTTTGAATGTGCCTGATAAGGAACACTCTGAAAATTCATCAATTGGTCATCTATCAAGATAGGCTGTTGGGTGATGATAGAGAGCAGCACGGCATCAGACGCACGCAGTTTAACTGCACGGGCAATATGCTCCATGCGTAGTTCGGCTATATATTCTCCTCCGTCAATTGCAGAGATAAATAACTCAAACGGCGGCTCTTGCTCTGGCTGAAGCAAAGAAAGTAAAGCCTCGGGCAGCAACATGTTGCTCTCTATCGCTTGCCCCATTTCTCGCAACTGAATCTGATCGACGATAAACTTGTCACAGACTATATTTAATTGACGCTGCTCAAGTTCATCAAGCAGCGTTATGAGTCCGACTTCATCGACACCAACGACTTCGGATATGGATTTATAATGCAACTTTATTTTCATTAACGTTTTTCTTTGGGCGGAACATGATGCCAAAACTCAAGCAAACAATCAAGGCATAGCCCGCGAAAATAAACCAGCAGCTTTGCCAGTCTGTTACGCCATTAACGGTACGATCGTTGACGATAGCCTGGGCAGTCAACGTTCCAACTGTTGCGCCAATACCATTGGTCATTAGCATGAACAACCCTTGGGCACTGGAACGAAGCGACGGATCGGTAGATTGGTCAACAAACAATGAACCTGAAATATTGAAAAAGTCGAAAGCTACACCATAAACAATCATGGATAAAACAAACATCCAAACGCCCGATCCCGGATTTCCTGTGCCGAAAAGTCCGAAACGCAATACCCATGCAAGCATAGCTATCAGCATGACATTCTTAATTCCAAATCGTTTCATGCAGAATGGAATTAATAGAATACAGCAGGTTTCACTGATTTGGGACAGCGAAATTAAGATGTTGGCATGCTGCACACCGAACGTGTTGGCATACTCAGGAATTTCCTTAAACGAGGTAATGAATGGGTTGGCAAAACCATTCGTGATTTGCAAACTCACGCCCAGTAACATGGAGAAGATAAAGAAAATAGCCATCTTCTTCTGCTTGAACAACGCAAAGGCTCGTAGTCCGAACGCATCGACCATGCTTCTCTTACCAGTACCTTTGCTGATTGGACAATGCGGTAATGAGAAAGTATAAAAGAACAACAGGATGCTGATTGCTCCTGAAGCAACAAACTGTTTTTCGTTGGGCTGAAACCCCATCAGGTCGACAAACCACATCATACAGATAAAACCGATGGTACCAAACACACGGATGGGGGGAAAATCCTTTACAGTGTCCATGCCGGCCTTTGCCAAGCCATAATAAGCCACGGAATTGCTCAAAGCTAAAGTTGGCATATAGAACGCAACACTCAAAGAATACAATGGGAAGATATAACTTGCATTGCCCGAGAAACCTGCATAGGCTGCGGCAAACATGCAGCAACCGGCCAAAAGGTGGCAAATGCCCAACATGCGTTGAGCCGGAATCCAGCGGTCGGCCACGATGCCAGCCAAAGCCGGCATGAAAATAGAAACAACACCCTGAATGGCATAGAACCAACCTATTTGTGAAGCCATTCCAATATTTACTAAATAAGTTCCCATCGATGTCAAGTAAGCGCCCCAGGCAGCAAACTCCAAGAAATTCATGATGGCTAAACGCACTTTTAGATTCATAGTGGTTCGATAGATATTATGTAATTCCCTGCAAAATTAATATATTATTAATACTATGCAAAATAAATATTCTTTTTTATCTCTAAAAGTCGAATCATCAATAATTCAATTAGAAAAGGGAGGTTATCAGAATTATTTATTTAATTTTGTAGCACTAAAAAATACATGTACAATGCAACTTATTAGACAATTACTATCCTTTATACTACTATTCATCGTCATAATCAATAATTTGTCTGCTAAAAGTATGAAAGACTTGTGGCTGACAATGCCCGACTCCATTATTCCATACTTAAGTGCTAATGAGCGTCTTCAATTCATTGATTACAACAATCTGCACGTTCAGGCTACCGTAACCAACAAACTGCATGGCAAGTGTAGAATGGATACACTTACATCCAACTATGTACATGTAAGCCTAACGCCCAGTTCTTCGATGGAGATGCGGCTTTTGCCATACGCCAATAATGACAGTATTCTCTGTGTGGTAAAGACTTATGGCGAAAAGAGCAAGGAGAGTCAGATATATTTCTATGACCAGGACTGGACTTTATTGCCTATCAAAATTGCTCAAATTGCTGCCCCCATAGCCGATGGCGAGTCTGTGTCTTTGGCAAATAATTCCACCTATACTTCAGATCCAGTGATGATCTGGGTGTCTTTGGACATCAACGAAGATATATTAGTTATTCATAGGTCAACTACCATGGTGGCGGATACGGAAAAGAAAGATATAAACACCAATATTTTGCAAACAACTATTAAATGGAACGGCGAAAATTTTAATTAATGTTTAATTACGCGATATTGCCATTAAAAAGCTTTGTTTATTCAATTATAAAGACTAAATTTGCAATGTGTTTTTCATGGTATTAGATTATTAAGGTTAATAAAGATTGGTTGTCGTGAGACAATCAATTTTTTTATCCCTTGAATACCAGTCAAACAGTTTACCCAATTCTCTTTTTACCTTGTCTACAGGGTGGCAAGGATGCGCTTCTGCTCAAGATACTCTCTTATAATATCGGCGAATACCAGATATGGCAGCCAGCCGAAAGACTCCCTTGTACAGAAATAGGAGTCGACCGACATCATGAATGTGTCTTGTTTTGTCGATACAAAGGACAAGATACAGAAGTTCCTTACAACACAGACGACAAGTAGAATTCGCCTTGTTTTAATTCTGTGATTTTACGAAGTACGCCCCTTGTAAGTCAATAAAACTTGCAAAGGGCGTTAGGTTAAGTGTCACATTTCTTTTGTTACCAGCATTGGCATATAAAGGCGTACCTGAACCTCTGTCAGCCAAGCAGAATGTTCAGCTAAGCTCTCAATTTCTTTATAAGAAAGCGCGGTCAAGTTTGTCCCTACACTTCGTGCAGTCTGTTCACTCTCTTGCCGAGGAATTTTCTGCTCTAATTCTGACCAGTTTATAGCTTTCTTTACCTTCTCAATGATCATTTCATTAGCCAAAATGCTTTCAGGTCCTTTCAATTTGGCAATTTCTTCTTCTGTTATAGCGTGAGCCTGCCATACATCAGGATGAACATTTCCATCTTTCAGGTTATTTGCAAAACCTAGAATAAGTCTTTCGCTACAGTCCCATTCCAATGGAACATACGCAAAATGTTCTTTACCGACATACGTTTCATATAGATTATCAGCTCTTTGCATTTTTTTTACTCGATCCATCATCAAACTGATGGTAGTCATTGCCAGATTGAAAATATTTGTTGTTTTTGCTGCAGAGATAGCACTGTTACCTGCATCGCTCACTATGATGAAGTCTGTATGAAACCTGCTTTTATCTTGGCTGAGTTTATGAGCACCCTGATTGTCATAAACTCCTCCGTCTATCAATTTTGGAGCTTCGGGATTATTGGGGCAGTTGTTGTATTCCTCTATCAAGTGTTTCCTATCAATGGTAATCGGCGTGAAACCATAAGGAACACACGATGACGCCATAACAGCACTTGCTATAGGAAAATGCTGTGTATTAAAAATAGATTTTCCTCCAACACGGTAGGCATATTCTCCCATGGTTGTTTTTGAGAAATAGAAAGGTAGTTGCGTGGCGATGTTTGTAGAGTTGATACATAATGACGGGCTATCAGGCAAGTCGCTAAGGGTCTTCCCTTTGAAGAAAACCTTATTGTATAAGCGTGAGATGAGTTTGCTTGTCGGTAGTGTGACAAACGAATATTTTAGGAAAAGGATAAGTAAGAGGAAAAAGGTGATGACTCCGCCCAAGGCAGCACAGATGCCCGAGAGTATGGGTTGGTTAGGGAAAAAGAATCCCGTGAGGAAGGCTGTGAGATGTCCTATTGCTACAGATGTGACCAGCAACAGGAATACGGCAATGGCAAGATATAAAAAAGACGACCATAAAATGCCTTTTGAGAGTTTTTTGATAAACTCTTTTTCAAAATCTTCATAGTTGTTTTTATTCAACGCATAAAAGGCTGCTGTTATCGAACCACCGGAAACAGAAGATATTACATCTATTTTGTCTAACACTGCGAGGCGATGAAGCGCACGCAACGTACCAATATGATACGCCGCTGCTCTGTAACCTCCTCCTGATAGGGCAATCCCTATTTTCTTACCTAAGATACTCATAAGACAAGATTTTTATGGTATGATTAAAAAGTATAAAAAAATCGACTTTCATGTTATTTAAAACTCTATTCCATGTATTAATTACGTGAGTTCGGGTTAATAAAGTCCTTTTAAAAGTTGGTAATCTCGTTAGTTTTTTGTAACTTTATAGTTGATTATCAATAACTTACAAAGTAACTAAGCGATGGTTACCAAAGACAAAGTTATAGAAATTTTCTTTATTATTCCAAACAGGCGGAGCAATAGGGTGTTATGGATAAAGAAACTTTGAGTGATTATACAAACAGGGTGTCTGTGTTAAGAAAATCTTTATTTTTGAGATTATTTCCGTGAAAAGGTAGGATATTTGCTTGAATTTATCCGGCTCAGGATAAGTTTTCAGAAATCGCCCCAATAGTCGTGTATTTTCGATACGCATGGGCAATGATGCTTCTGATTTATTCTCAAAAAAAACAATATGTGGGCGATGGCGGAGCGGAGTTTCGTGATGAAGTCGTGTGTAATTCCTAAAGATTTCACATGGATTTTGTGTTTTTCATTGTCGTGCAATCCTTTTTTGGGAATATTTTAATTAATTTTGCATCCGTATCATATTAACTGGGTTTATTCCCTCAATTTATTCATTAAATTTCAGTTAAAGTCTATGCAAAAGAAATTGCATTTTTTAATGGCGATCATGCTGTTCTATGCAGCAAGCATGATGGCTCAAGTTACAACATCAGGTATGAATGGTAAGGTTACCGCAGGCAAGGAGGACGTAATTGGCGCTACAATTACAGTCGTTCACCAACCTTCTGGAACCACTTACAACAGTGTTACCAACAGCAGTGGTCGTTTTACCATTCAAGGCATGCGTGTCGGTGGCCCTTATACCGTTACGATTTCTTACATCGGTTATAAGAATGATGTGCGTTCAAACATCTTTTTGAGTTTGGGTGAGAATACGGTTCTTAACGCCGATTTGAAAGAAGATGCTCAGGTTTTGGGCGAAGTTATTGTGTCGGGTGTTGCCGGTAAAAGCGGCATGGGGGCTTCTTCTAACTTCAATCGGAAGCAGATAGACAATACGCCTACCATCAATCGTAATGTTTACGATGTGGCAAAGCTCTCTCCGTTGGTAAATGCTTCTAAGATTGGCGGCCTTTCTATCGCAGGCTCAAACAACCGTTACAATTCTTTCCAGATTGACGGTATGGTTTCTAACGACGTATTCGGTCTTTCCAGCTCAGGTACAAACGGTGGTCAGACCGGAACTAACCCGATTTCAATGGATGCCATAGAGCAGATTCAGGTTGTAGCTTCGCCATTTGATGTGCGTCAGGGAGGTTTCACCGGTGGTGGTATCAATGCTATTACCAAATCGGGTACCAACAAGTTTCGTGCATCTGCCTATACCTATTATACTGATGAGAACATGTATGGTTCTTGGAGTCAGCTACTTGATAAAAAACAGAAACTTGGCGATCAAGCAACCAAAATTTACGGCGCATCTTTGGGTGGCGCTTTCGTAAAAGACAAGGTGTTCTTCTTTACTAACTTTGAGTATAAGAATAATTCTTACCCATCTACTTACTATCCGGGCTTTAAGTCTGATTATATTACAGAACAGCAGGCCCAGGAGGTTATCGACCTCTATAAGAAGTACACTGGCGTAGAGGAAAGTAAGGCTCGTCGTAACCTCGATACTCGTTCAATATCAGCTTTGGCCCGTTTGGATTGGAATATCGATGCCAACAATAAATTCACTTTCCGCTATCAGCTGAATGACTCTTACAAGGATGTTTATGCCGCAGGTGCTACCGCTTATCACTTTGCTAACAGCGGTTATCGCATGAACAACCATACAAATTCTTTTGTTGCAGAGTTGAACTCTCGCTTGAGTGACGCTCTCTATAACGAGGCTCGCGTGGGCGTGACGTTTGTTCGTGATAATCGCGGTGTGGCTTACAGTGCTCCCAGTGTTACAATCGAAGGTTTTGGAGATAAGAAAGGACAGTCTGCTTATATTGGTACAGAATATTCTTCTGGTGCTAACAGGCTGGACCAAAATATCTACACCTTTGAAGACAACTTGACCTGGTCTACCGGTAACCATAGTATAACTTTTGGTACACACAATGAGTTCTACCGCATGCAGAATCTGTTTATCCAAGCTGCTACTGGTGCTTATTATTATAAGTCGCTGGATGATTTTAAAAATGATAAGGCTTGGAAATTTGTCTACAACTATTCTGATGTCAAGATGACCGGTACAACAAAGTGGGCCGGAGTCGTTAAAGCAGCTCAGCTTGGTTTTTATGTGCAAGACAAGTGGGATGTAAATACGAATCTGAATTTTACCTACGGTCTGCGTTTGGACATGCCAATGACAATGAGTAGTCCTACGGCTAATCCTGAATTTAATGCCAGCGACTATGCAAAGAATTTTGGTGTGAAGGTAGGTGAACTTCCTTCTACAAAGCTCATGCTTTCTCCTCGCTTTGGTTTCCGCTGGTATATGGATGACAGCCATAAGAGTTTGATTCGTGGTGGTATAGGCCTCTTCACGGGACGTATACCTTTTGTATGGTTGTCGAATGCATGGAACAATACAGGTATGGAAATGAAGGGTACTACCATTGACAAGGGAACGATTCCTTCTTTTGCAAAATATGGAGTAGATGCTTACGCCGCAGCGATGTCAGCCGCAGGAAAAGCTGCAAAACCGACTATCAACACAATTGGTAGAAGCTTTAAGTTCCCACAGGTGTTCCGTGCTAACTTGGCTTGGGAAACAACATTGCCTGGTGACGTTAAGATGACATTAGAAGGTTTGTATTCCAAGACTTTGAATAATATCTGGTTTGAAAACCTTGCCATTAAGGACAATGGCAAGAAAGTATATGCTGTCAGCGAAGATGTTCCTGCCTCTGAAACAACCTATTTTGATACAAAGGCCGGAGACTATTATGCAATCGTGAACTTGAAGAATACGAATAAGGGTTACAGCTATAGTATCAGTGGTAAGTTGGAGAAGAGCTTTGCGTGGGGACTCGATTTGATGGCAAGCTACACGTTTGGCCATTCATATGGTGTAATTGATGGAACATCTTCCATAGCTTATTCTAACTGGAAATACAACTATTGCGTAAATCCGAACAACAAGAACGAGCTTTCCAAGACGATGTTTGATATTCCTCATCGCGTTCTCGCCGTTGCTTCTTATTCATCTCCGAAATATTCAAACGGCCGTTTCTCAACCAATGTTTCTGTAACTTATAACGGCACTTCCGGTCAGCATTACAGCTTTACCATGAATGAAAAAGCAGATTTCAATGGTGATACACAGAAAGGCAATACCTTACTTTATATCCCAACGAAGGATGAATTAGCCAAGATGACATTTGTTGATGTTAAAGATAAGTCTGGTAAAGTAATCATGACAGCCGAAGAAGGTCGTACAGCTTTTGGTAACTGGATAGAAGGAAACAAATATGCCAAAAACAATCGCGGTAAGTATTCCGAGCGCAATCAAGCAGCAGCTCCTTGGGAGAACCGCTTTGATGTTCACCTTGCACAATGCTTCTATTATCAGAAGGAGCGCGGAAGCAAAGTGGAATTAACATTGGATATCCTGAATTTTGCCAACTTATTGAACCATAATTGGGGAACAAACTATGCAAGTGCTTATAGCCAAACTATCTTAAAGGTTGAAAAACTTGCAAATAATGATGGTAAGTACACACCTTCTTATAGTTTCCTCGGCTATTCGCCTAATAAGAGCGATATCTATAGCCGTTGGCAAATGCAAATCGGTTTGCGCGTGACTTTCTAAGGTCTAAGCAAAGTTGATATATTAAAAAAAGGTACATCTCTCTTATAGAGATGTACCTTTTTTATCCTCTGTTTGGTTATTGGAATGACGTGTACTGAATAAGTTGACAGTTTCCCAACACTAAAAAAGTCATGGTAA
>CAUURC010000075.1:0-12720 GCA_963547405.1 uncultured Prevotella sp. | reverse complement strand
TCTTTCCAGCTATTGAATTCTTTCTTTATGACAACTCCTATTCCTTGGGTATTGAGGCTGTTTCTAGTAAAGTAGCGATCGTTTGATTGATTGTAAACTCTGACTGCGTAATTGCCGCTAGGCGTAAGTAGATATTTAGCCTCAAAATCACCAATAAAACTAGTTGAAGTCTTGGGGTTATCTCGGTATCCAAACTGCCCATTGATTACTAAGCGATTGTTTAGTAATCTTCCAGAGAGGATTCCTTCATATTCAGCATTGTTCCAACCTTCGTTGCCAGTTGAAATGTTAGCACCAAAATTCCAATTGTCATTTTTAGAAAGTGACGAAAGGGCATTGTTAATTTGCTGACTTATCGTGCCGCTTAATATACTTTGCATAGCAAGAGTGGTCTGACTTTGTTGTATGTCAGGTGAAAAACTATCATTATTATTGCCCTGCGAGTAGAAACGTCCTACAGCCAGTAGATATAGAACTTGCTGATTCATCTCATTTTCACTATTGATAATACTGAAAATCATTTGTTTTGCTTCATTGCCTAATGACGGCATATCCAGTGAAAAGTCGAGTTTAGGGTTGGCTGGAGTGCCCGTAATATTCAAGATACAGTTCACCCGAATATTGTTGGTTGTAATACTTTGAGCAAGATTTAAGTCTGAGAGACTTACAGCCGGCACAACATATTGTGCTTTTAAGTCGAGAGTAGCATTGTATGGGTCTCCACCGAATGCAATAGAACCATTGGGACTGAATTGGAATTCTTTTTTGATAATGTTTTGAATGGTAAGTTTGTAAATACCATGGTCAATAATATAATTACCATACATATCGAATCTTCCCTTGTTAAAATAGGTGGCCCGAAGAACTCCATTGCCATTTAAGGCTATGTAGTCACCAGTCTTTTCATCCATCAGAAGTTTTAATGTGGCATGTGGAGTCATATTAATAAGAAAGTTGATATGTATATCCGATGGGGGAGTATTCTCTTCTTCTTCGGTTTGTATTTGTATTTCAGGAAGCTTCCCTGTGTTTGCAATGTCTGAATCAAGGCCTGTTATCCAATGAATAAATTGTTGATTATTCACCCCACCAGTACTTGTTGTATTATAGACAAATTGTGACCCTTTTTCAGGTATGACATCAATATCTATCGTGATTTCTCCATTATGCTCGTAAATATGACATGTTCCGGTTGTATAAGCAGTTCCGTAAAACGTATTATCCCCAAAATCATGGGTATCATACGAAAGGAGATTCTTTGCGCTAATATTGAGGTCGTAGGTAAGTTGCGTAAGATTATGATGTTTGAGAACGCCGTTCACTACACCCATATTTCCATTCTTATCGTATACCGTATCTCTTGCAAGAATAATTCTATTGGGTATCATTCGGATGGTATCATTGACTAACCGATAAGTTGTGTTGGTTGGAGTTATCTTTAAAGAGCCATTGGCAACAAGCTTTCCCGATAAGTTTATGGCACTAAGCGGTCCCGCTATTTTTACTTTTCCTGAAGCAGAAGCTTCTATATTACTCATAAAACTACCACAGAAACTTTTTAGGAATTCAACATTGGTATCTTCAGCCTCTATGTCTAAATCAATGTTATCATTTTTTGGGGAAACATAACCACTGATAATGGTCTTTTGCCCATCTTCCTGTGCTATGGCATTTAGATTAATCTTGCCATTTACGTTATCATAAACAGCCGTAGCTTGTAAATTTCCCATTCTGCCACCTTCAAATTTGAAATCCTCAACTTGTAAGTTTGCTGTTGCTTCAGGATTATGGAAGGCAGACACTATTTCTGCTGTCCCAGAAGTCTTGCCACTGAAGCTAACTGCATGGAAGTTTAATAAATTCAGTATATAGCTAAGATCGATTTCCCTTAAATCCGCAGTTAACTTATCGTCTTTGTTGTTAGATGCCAAGCCTGAAACGATAATATGTTGTCTGTTATGTTGAACCGCAAAATGATCAATTGTTAAATGGTCTTTCGAGTAGATGATGTCACTAGGTTCTACATGCCAAATAGAGTCACTTATCATAATATTTGATGGCAGTACTTTAACATGGGTAGTTGCTTGCTTATTTTTGTTAAGAAAAAAATAAGTTTGAGCGTTAATATGGCCTTTTAAGCGCTTTTTTCTTTTATTATCAAAACTAATCTTGGTAAAAAGATTATTATTGATAGCCGCTGCGTCTATGCCAACAGATAGTTTATGTCCTTTCTCTTCTAAACGCTGAAAAGAAACCTTTAATTGTAATGTGTCATTAGGAGAAGACAGATTAATTCTTCCATTCTCAATCGTGTTACCATCGTATTCGAAACGAGGAAGATTGACATTTAATGAAACATTCTTGTCATTAATCTCACCAATAAGCTCGGCAGGCTGATGCAAAATTACAGGAAAGTTGCATAAGTCTGTGAGAAAATCAGAGTTGGTAATATGAGCTGTAATATGAAAATTATTGTTTGTAGCTTTGGTTTTTGGTAACCCGGGAATGGAAGGGAGTTTATCTCCTATCAAATTGAAAACGGTCGTAGGTAATTGTGAGTAGTCAAGTTTTCCGTTGATATGGGCTCGACCAAAGTCACTTAGAAGCAAAGCATAGTTATTCCCTCGGTCTTTACCCATTTCAAAATGTATATTATTTATAGCATAGTCTTTGGAATCACTCCTCATTTTTAAATTAGAGATATCTATATGACCTACCGCGTCTTTCATGCTATTGCCTATAAACTGAGTTTCAATATCTGCGTCAACCCTAGTGTTCCCAAACTTTCCATAGAGTTTTAGTGCAGACAGATTAAGATCTTTGATGTGCATCGTGGCCTGGATATTGGGCTGCGATGAACTAAGTTTATATTTTCCCTCAAGACAGATGATACCATTTGGGTCATTTAATTCTATATTTGCGTCTGCACAATATGTATTTGCCGTTTTTTGATAACGCCCTCTGAACGCAATATCCTTATATTTATAATTATTATAAGTTAATCCATTAATATGTCCATCACTTGTAATGTCGATAATAGTTTTATCGATTAAGCCTTTTAAAGAAAAAGTAGTAGAAATATCACTTAAATATGTGGTTTTTAGTAGCTTATTCATATCGAAATTGTAAACTTGAATAGAGCCGTCAACCAATCTTCCCTGCTTGGATAAAAAGAATTTTGTCCCTCCAAGCGCACTTGAGAAATTACCTTTTAAGGTGAGAATATTTCTCTCATAGGAAAATAATGCTTGTCCTTTTAGCCAATTTATTGTGTGCAGGACTGGTGGTAATTTAGCTACTTTTATTAGTTCGTCAATTCCTTTTTGTTGGACATCAAGTTGCTTTAATTTAACCATCCAACGTTCTTTTTTTCTAAAAACATGCCTCGTGGCCATAGCTTTAAGATTCACTCCATATTCTTTGCAACGAACAGAGAAATTGCTAATGATAGTCTTGAAGTTCTTACCTTTCAAACTCGCATTTAGATAGATAGGTGCCTCATACTGTTTTAGTACAGGCAGTAAAAAAGAAAAGTCTTTTGGGGAAATTTTACTATTTAAGACAGAACCGTCAAATTGCAAAGATTTATATGAAATTTGTTTGTTCGCAAAGTAGCGAACATCAACCTGTTTGATATTGATAAAAGATTTTGGAAGTGCCAAGTAAAAATCTTGAAGCGAGCCTTTGTCTTTACCCAAACATAATCTAAGCTGAAGTGATTTTACGATAAGCCCTGATTTTTCATTTAATGATAGACTTTTTACCTGTGCAACAATAGAATCTGTAAGGTAGGACTCTAGGCTGATGTGGGCGTTTAGTTGTGTGATCCTTAAATGGTTTACATCTATTTTGTTTTGCGTCTTATCTTCTGGTATAAACCATTTGTCGAATTGTACATTTCCATTTCTGATTATTAATGCCCCTAGTGAGAAATTAATAGGCTTACTGGAAGTTGTATTATCTTTGGATTTAAATAAATTTATAAGAAACTCACAATTGAGTTCCTCTTTTGGCATGTTTTGGTACAAATAAACATGTGTACCAAATAGCTGGGCAGAAGAAATGTTTATTTTTCTATGAAAGAGATCTAAAAGAGAAATTTTCGTAGAAATACGATTTGCAAAAAGCATAAGATTCTTCTTTTGGTCGTAAACCTCTACATTATTTATAATTAAGCGGTTGAGAATGCCTAAATCAATCCTTTCAATTTTTACTTTTGTGCCTATTTCCTTTTCAAGAATGTTGCTGATTAGGTTACCCAATCCTTCCTGTATTACTGGAATATTCAGTAATACAATACAAGCAACATAGATGGAAAAAAGTATCCATATAAGGCCATTTATAATATGTGCAACCTTTCTCAGTTGATTTGAACTGCAAATTACTTGACAAAAGTACATTATTCAAGCTGAATACTAAAATAAATAATATATTTTATTTTTAAATACATTTAATTTTGAGTATATTTGCAACAGATTTTTTTGACATAATAGTCAAGAACGATTTTTAGTATAATTGATAAGTGTATTTGTAAACAATGGTGAATGTCGTTAAGTTACGCAAAGGCTTAAACATAAACCTTAAGGGAAAAGCGATTCAAAAGAAAGTGCCCATAGAATTTCCGTCTGAAATTGGTCTGGTTCCTGCGGCGTTTGAAGGTGTCGTTCCTAAAGTCGTTGTTAGCGAAGGTGATGTGGTGAAAGCCGGTGATGCATTGTTCGTTAATAAGGCCTTTCCTGAGGTTAAATTTGCTTCGCCTGTCAGCGGGAAAGTTATCGAAGTTGTAAGAGGTGATCGAAGAAAAGTTCTCTGTGTAAAAGTAGAAGTTGGTAGCGAACAGCAATATTTAGATTTTGGGATTAAAGAAGTATCAAAGTTAAGTGGCGAAGATGTTAAAAGAAACTTGCTGGATGCAGGTTTGTTTGGTTATATCAATCAGTTGCCTTATGCAGTATCTACAAACCCGGAAGTTCAGCCAGAAGCTATTTTTGTTTCTGCTTTGAGGGATATGCCGTTAGCTTCTGATTTTGAAGTAGAACTTGCTGGTAATGAAGACGCTTTTCAGGTAGGTTTGTCGGCATTGAACAAAATAGCGAAGGTACATTTAGGGATAGGACCAAAACAAGTAAATAGCACGTTAACAAAAGTTGCTGATGTAGAGATAACTATCTATGATGGTCCATGTCCTGCAGGGAATGTTGGAGTACAAATAAATAATACAAGACCAATAACTAAAGGAGAGGTTATTTGGATAGTTGATCCTGCTACTGTAATCTTTATTGGAAGATTATTTCTTACAGGTAAAGTTGATTTAAGAAAAGTGGTTGCAGTCGCTGGTAGTGAAGTGAAGAAGCCATGTTATATTGATACGATTGTTGGAGCGCCATTTTCAAGTTTGTTGAAAGGACAAATTGATAATGCTGCCCATATAAGAATTATCAATGGAAATCCATTGGTAGGTAATAAAAGTTGTATGACGGATTATGTTGGAGGTCATACTTCTGAAGTGACTGTAATACCGGAAGGTGATAATATCAATGAGATGTTGGGGTGGATATCGCCTCGGTTAAAGACTTTCTCTGTGTCACGCAGTTATTTCACTTGGCTGTTTGGCAAGAAAAAAGAATATTGTCTTGATGCGCGAATAAAGGGGGGAGAACGTCACATGATTATGAGTGGAGAATATGACAAAGTATTGCCAATGGATATTTATGCAGAGTACCTTATAAAAGCGATTATTTCAGGAAATATAGATCGTCAGGAACAATTAGGAATTTATGAGGTTAGTCCGGAAGATTTTGCTTTGGCAGAATTTGTTGATAGTTCTAAACTGCCTCTTCAAAAAATAGTTCGTGATGGTCTTAATTCATTAAGAAAAGAAAATGCATAGAAAATATGAGCTTACGAAACTATCTTCATAAAATTAAGCCAAACTTTCAAAAGGGAGGAAAATTTCACGCTTTTGAAAGTGTTTTTGATGGTCTTGAAACATTTTTGTATGTGCCTAACCAAACCTCAACAAGCGGTGTAAATATTCATGATGCCATTGATTCAAAACGTATCATGAGCTTGGTGGTGATATCGCTACTGCCCGCAATGATATTTGGTATGTATAATGTTGGATATCAGAATTATCTTGCGGCAGGAACTTTAGCAGAGGCTTCATTGCTTGAAATTTTCTTGTTCGGTTTCCTTGCTGTTCTACCCAAAATTTTAGTTAGCTATATAGTGGGATTAGGGATTGAATTTGCTTGGGCGCAATGGAAGCATGAAGAAATTCAAGAGGGGTATCTTGTTTCGGGTATTATAATTCCGTTAATCATTCCTGTTACAACTCCTTTGTGGATGTTGGCTTTAGCTTGTGCTTTTGCTGTTGTATTTTGCAAGGAAATTTTTGGTGGAACAGGTATGAATATATTCAACGTTGCTGTTGGTGCGCGTATGTTCCTATTCTTCTCATACTCATCTAAAATGACAGGTGATGCCGTATGGGTGGCACAAGAATCTATTTTAGGCATGGGGAATAATCTTTCAGATGGGTTTACAATGGCCACGCCTTTGAGCCAAATAGGGCAAGGAGTTCAGTTCAATACAAATATACATGATGCGGTGATAGGTTTAATTCCGGGTTCCATAGGCGAGACTTCTGTTATAGCTATAGGAATTGGTGCCTTCATCTTGTTGTGGACAGGTATTGCGTCATGGAAGATAATGAGTAGCGTTTTCTTTGGTGGAGTTGTGATGGCATTGATATTCAAAGCTTTAGGAATGACGTCAATCAGTTGGTATGAGCATATTATTTTAGGTGGATTCTGCTTTGGAGCTGTTTTTATGGCCACAGATCCAGTGACGTCGGCACGCACAGAGATAGGGAAATATATCTATGGTTTCGTCATAGGCGCTATGGCGATTATTGTGAGAGTGATGAATCCTGGTTATCCAGAAGGTATGATGCTGGCAATTTTCTTTGGAAATATGTTTGCTCCGCTGATTGATTATAGTGTGGTAAACCAAAATGTTTCACGTCGTCTAAATCGTTTAAAGAAGTAGGAGGCCCTGAGATGAAAACAACTTCAAATGCATATACGATTCTCTATTCTGTAATATTGGTGGTTATTGTGGCTTTTCTGCTAGCTTTCGTTTATACGGCTCTAAAACCAATGCAAGATGCGAATATTGCCCTTGATAAGAAGAAACAGATTCTTAACTCTTTAAATATGCGAGATTTATCAAGTAATCAAGCTGAGGAAACATATAACCGAATCGTTCAAGAACAGAAGATTGATGATAAAGTTTATTATAAATGTAAAGTAAGAGGGAAGGTAGTCTTTGTTTTCCCATTAAAAGGAATGGGGTTATGGGGAGGTATTTCTGGTTTTCTTGCTGTGGATGGTTCTGATATGAAAACGGTTTATGGAGCATACTTTAACCATGAAAGTGAAACTGCGGGCTTAGGAGCAGAAATAAAAGACAGCCAGAAATGGCAGGAGAAGTTTATTGGAAAGAAAATTTTTATTGACGGATCATCTAATATTGCTCTTGGTGTGAAAAAAGTAGTAAAAAATCCTGAGAGTGAGATAGACGCTGTTACAGGTGCAACTTTGACATCTAATGGTGTTGATGAGATGCTCAAAGATTGTCTTAAAGCATATAATCTCCCGGCAATAATAACTTTGGCAAATAATTAAAATAATATGACATTATTTAGTAAACAAAATAAAGAGATATTTTGCAATCCTCTCAACCTGGATAACCCCATAATGGTCCAGGTGTTGGGTATATGCTCGGCTTTGGCTGTCACTTCACAATTGAAGCCGGCCATAGTCATGGGATTAGCAGTAACAATTATCACAGCTTTCTCTAGTGTAATTATTTCAATTATTCGTAATACGATACCTAATCGTATTCGTATTATAGTGCAGTTAGTTGTTGTTGCAGCTTTGGTAACTATTGTAAGTCAGATTTTGAAAGCAGTTGCATATGATGTTAGTGTTCAACTTTCTGTTTATGTAGGTTTGATTATAACAAATTGTATCTTGATGGGACGCTTAGAGGCATTTGCCATGACCAATAAACCCTGGCTAAGTTTTCTTGATGGTGTGGGGAATGGTTTGGGCTATGCGCTGATTCTTGTTATTGTAGGAGCTATACGTGAGCTCTTGGGACGTGGCAGTTTGTTGGGCTTCCAGTTAGTCCCTCAGAATGTATATGATGCTGGTTATATGAATAATGGTATGATGACAATGTCGGCAATGGCTTTGATTCTTCTTGGCTGTGTCATTTGGATACATCGTGCTTATTTTTATAAGGAGAAGTAAAGGATGGAACACTTAATAAATTTATTTTTTCGTTCAATTTTTGTTGACAATATGATCTTTGCATACTTTTTGGGTATGTGTTCTTACTTGGCAGTATCTAAGAATGTAAAGACTTCATTAGGGTTGGGACTGGCTGTGACTTTTGTTTTACTTATAACAGTCCCCGTAGATTATTTTCTTCAAACAAAAGTGTTAGGTCCTGATTGTTTGGTACCAGGAGTTGATCTCTCATATTTAAGTTTTATTCTATTTATTGCTGTTATAGCAGGTATTACGCAATTGGTGGAGATGGTTGTAGAAAAATATTCTCCATCACTATATAGTGCATTGGGAATCTTTTTGCCCTTGATTGCTGTGAATTGTGCAATTATGGGAGCTTCCCTTTTCATGCAGCAACGTATCCTAATGGATCCCGATAATACCCAGGCAATCGTTAGTGTATGGGATAGCATTGTCTATGCCATAGGTTCTGGGTTAGGATGGACACTTGCAATAGTGTCTCTTGGAGCTATTCGTGAGAAAATGGAATTTTGCGATGTTCCCAAACCATTACAAGGTCTTGGAATAACTTTTATTACCGTAGGGCTTATGGCTATGGCCATGCTATGTTTTAGTGGTTTGAAATTTTAAAGTGGAGGATATTTAAATGGTAGAATTTATATCAGCAAGTATGGGGGTTTTTCTGGTAACTATAATTCTTTTAGTTATTATTTTATTGGTTGCAAAGAAATATTTGAGCCCCAGTGGAAATGTTACGATTAGCATTAATGGCGAAAAAAGTATTTCTGTTGATCAAGGAGCTTCTTTGATGACTACCTTGAACGAAAATGGTATATTCTTACCTTCTGCGTGCGGTGGTAAAGCTAGTTGTGGACAATGCAAAGCACAAGTTCTTGAAGGGGGAGGGGAAATCCTCGATTCGGAACGACCGCATTTCACTCGTAAGGAAGTAAAAGAGCATTGGCGTTTAGGATGCCAATGTAAGGTAAAAGGAGATCTGAAAATTTTAATTCCTGAAACTATAATGGGAGTGAAAGAGTGGGAATGCACAGTGATTTCTAATAAAAATGTGAGTTCTTTTATCAAAGAATTTAAAGTTGCACTTCCCACAGGGGAACATATGGACTTTGTTCCTGGATCTTATGCTCAAATCAAGATACCTGCTTATGAGTGTATAGATTATGATAAGGATTTTGACAAAGAAGGCATAGGAAAAGATTATATAGAAGCTTGGAATAAGTTTAATATTTTCTCATTAAAGGCCCATAATCCAGAAGCAACAGTGAGGGCATATTCAATGGCAAATTATCCAGCGGAAGGAGATATTATAACTCTGACGGTTCGAATTGCTACAACACCTTTCTTACCGCGTCCACAAGTTGGTTTCCAAGAAGTACCAACAGGTATTGGCTCTTCTTACATTTTTAGTCTTAAGCCTGGTGATAAGGTTATGATGAGTGGACCTTATGGTGATTTTCATCCTCATTTTGCTTCAGATAAAGAGATGATTTGGATTGGTGGTGGAGCCGGAATGGCACCTCTTCGTGCTCAGATTATGCATATGACGAAAACTTTGCATACAATTGATCGTCAAATGCATTTCTTCTATGGTGCCCGCGCTTTAGGTGAGGCTTTCTTTTTGGAAGATTTTTGGGAGTTAGAAAAAGAATTCCCCAATTTCCATTTTCACCTCTCTCTTGATTGCAAAGATCCTGTTGCAGATGCTCAAGGTGTAAAATATTATGAAGGTTTTGCAGTAAATTGTATCCGTGATACTTATTTAAAAGATCATGATGCACCTGAAGATTGTGAATATTATCTTTGTGGTCCACCGATGCTTATTAAGACAGTAACAGATT
This sequence comes from uncultured Prevotella sp., assembly GCA_963547405.1. Taxonomy (GTDB): domain Bacteria; phylum Bacteroidota; class Bacteroidia; order Bacteroidales; family Bacteroidaceae; genus Prevotella. The sequence goes on along the minus strand of CAUURC010000075.1, from coordinate 2,543 downwards.
ATCTAGATAGTTTAGGTGTCGAGCAAGATGCTATTATGTATGATAATTTTGGATGATAAAGTTTATTTTTATATGGCTTGCATTTACCATTTGCACTCTATGATGCTGCAGATGGTATTTTTTTGATCTTTTTGATAGACACGCCAGTTCGGGATGAGTTTAGTATGCAAATAGTTCTAACTGCCTTGATTTTCTACATATTATTTATTGATGAGTTTGATAAGAATTTGAATGTTGAACTGAGTAAAAACCTATATTTACCATCCTACAACAGCAATGGTAAACGTTGCAGAAATCGCAAGGGAAGGCTTTCTGAAAGTGAAATCATGCCGATTCTTGTGCGCTATCACTTCGGTACATATCGTAATTTCAAGGAGTATTATTAGAACTGTATCCGTGGGTGGCTCAAGCATGAATTCTCTGCTGCCATCTCCTATAACCGTTTTGTAGAACTCATGCTCCGTGTGTTCTTTAAGATGATGTTATTCTTGAAACTCTATGCCTTTGGCAAGTGTATAGGTATATATAACGTTCGTTGATAGTACGATGATTCCTGTATGTCACAATGTAAGACGGCATTTTAATAAGGTTTTTGCCGGTCTTGCTAAGAACGGAAAGGGTACCATGGATTGGTGCCATGGATTCAAACTGCATCTGCTTTGCAATGATTCCAACTCGTTCATGGACTTAAAGCAAGAATGAAGAATAAACTTATACCTATGTGGGACAAGATTATGCTGAGAAAAAGATATATCATCGAGTGCACCAATGAACTGCTAAAGAACAAAACGAACCTTGTACATTCACGACACCGATCGATACATAACTTTATTATGAACTTATGTTCTGCCTTTACTGTATATTGCTTTTTTGAGAATAAGCCGGAGGCACTGCCAGTATATGTAGAAAAATCAAGGCAGTTAGAATTATTTGGATACTAAACTCATCCTGAACTGGCGTATTGCTATACACACTTCTATATACAGAAACTTGCATAGCACATCGCTGGGATACAATTCAAGCTGATACCGACTTGAACAGCAGGTATCGACTACGTGCCGGCAACAGTCTTGGAGTGTCACCATTGGTAAGCACAACGGGCGTGTAGGGGTTGCCCTGACATTTTGCCTCCTCTCTTGCGTCGGTATCGGCTTGAATTGTATCCCAGCGATGCGCTATGCGCATTTCCTGCAATGCATCGTTGGCAAGTTTCTGTATGTGGAAGCGGTCTATGGTTCGCATGGCATTGGGGAAACTGCGTTTGGCGATTAGGTGCATGGAATTGGACATATCCATCGTTATCTCCCGAACTACGCTCCGCCTTTGCTCGTCTATGCGCATAATGACTTCGGTAACCTTGTCGGCCGAAACACCCTTAACAATGGCTATGAGCGTTCCTTTTCCTCCACGACAGGAACGATTGGTTAGGATTGTGTACAATTCCCCGTTGCTCAGAGCTGTCTCGTCTATGCAAATGCTCGCCCCGATGTTCTCTGGAAAGATAATCCATTGGTCTGCATGGCTGAGCTGTTCCCAACCACGGAAGCCGCTGAGGTGGTCCTTGTACTGTTTTTCAAAGGTATTGGCATTAACATGGTAGTACTCCTCAAGCGTACGGCAGGTCGCTGGGGATGTCTCCATACGTATCTTTTAAAAAAGCCGCGAACTCCTTGGAGTAACACGTTCCTTCAGCAACAAGACTCAAAGGGCGGCAGAAGCTCACGCCGTCCTTGCGATTAAGCCATCGGCGGATATGAAGCAAGAGCTTATGGTCCCGTATGGGGAAATCCGTTATCGTAGTTGGCTCTATGAAGCCCTTACTCTCAATGGATTCATCGCATTGATAAGACTCGGGATAAATTTCATCCAGACTTATCTCTATCAGGGTTGGGCCTTGTTCTACCTTCACCACATCAAAAGAATCAAGGATTTGAGAAGGTAATATCAGGCTTGCAAGTTGTTTAAATAATTCCATGATGCAAAAGTAATCAAAAACATTTGCCCCCAGGAATCTTCCGCTAAGCCTATAAAGTTCTTCATGTTTAGACTTTCAAAGATTTTTGCATAGTTCCTTCCGCTGAGCCTCTATGAGCATGATTAAGACATCCTCAAATTTTACTACAACAAGACATCCAATGCAACTACAGAATCTTTTAACTCGAAAATAAAGTATTTAGGACTAATCCTAGAAGAGACAGGGATAAGAGTTCCTTTTTATTCAGAATGATAAAGCTATATACCCCCTTTCATATTGAGCCAATTAATATCCGCATAATCGCGCAAAAAATAAAATCTAAAAAATCATGAAATCTACATTCTCATTTTAACAACCTCATAAAGCAAATATAAAAAGAGAATATGCCATTAAAATTAATTATGACACATTCTCTTTATTGTACATCCTTAGGGATTCGAACCCTAGACCCACTGATTAAGAGTCAGTTGCTCTACCAACTGAGCTAAGGATGCTAATTGTTATTTATAAAGATGTACACCCTTAGGGATTCGAACCCTAGACCCACTGATTAAGAGTCAGTTGCTCT
>CAUURC010000074.1:0-12989 GCA_963547405.1 uncultured Prevotella sp. | reverse complement strand
GACACCGATCGATACATAATTTTATTATGAACTTATGTTCTGCCCTTACTGCATATTGCTTTTTTGAGAATAAGCCGGAGGCACTACCGGTATATGTAGAAAAATCAAGGCAGTTAGAACTGTTCGCATACTAAACTTATCCCGAACTGGCGTAAGGATACAGCAAGGTCCTTTATAATAAAGAGGAAGAGGCGGGGTATACTTTCATGTTATTGCAGCCATTTTCTATGAGCATGATGAAGATATCCTCAATTTCTACAACAACAGAGCATCCAATGCTACTACAGAATCTTTTAACTCAGAAATAAAGTTATTCATGACTAATCTTAGAGGAATCTGGAAGTAGAGTTTCTTTTTACTCTGAATAACAAAGCTATATGAATAACTCCACCTTTTCCTATGGAGCCTTATTATTACGCAGATTGGGAGAATGTGGCTTTACTAGATATCAAAAAATCCCTCAGAAAACTTTATGTGTTGTTTTCTGAGGGATTTTCTATTTATAGAAGGCACCTTAGAAGAAAAGGTATCTGTTGTCTGTCACTTTAGCATTGATATAAAGTTCATTCATAAAGTTGCCTGCATATTGAGCAAGCTTCTGGCGAATCTTCTGTTCCTCGGTCTTAGCATCAAACTTACCGGGGCGCATGGCCTTATTAGTAACTTCGAAAAGATAAACACCTGCATTACCTTTTACGACATGCTTAGAGAACTGCCTCTTAGCCGTTGCTGCTACTGCACCTGAAAGCGCTGGCTCACTGGCTCCGGTAGCGGCAATAAATGCAGGAGCGGCAAAAGTAATTTGGTCTACAGATGCAACTTTAGCACCTTTAGCCTTAGCTGCGGCAATACTTGTAACACCATTCAGCTTGGCAGACAGCATTTCTGCTTTTTTGTCTTTCAAGACCTCTGCCTTAACCATCTCCTTCACCTGGGGATCATTAAGAGAGCGGTAGCCCACTGCGTGAATTTTATCAAGAACAACCAGCAATAAATGATCATTGTCGCCACACTCATACATTGGAGACACATCTCCCTCTTTTGCACTAAACAGCCATTTCAAGGCTTCACGGGTGCTACGAATATTTGCCAGATAATGTGCTGCTGTTGTGATATTATCAGCTTCTGAAATCGTAAATCCGCTCTTAGCCGCATTCTTCAGGACGTCGGCACTGGTCTGATTAGCGCTGACAAAAGAACTGAAACGATTGAATGCCGCACTATAAGTATCTTTTGAGAAATCAATGGTCTTTTTAATCACTGCAGCAGTATATTTGCTTACCATACCCTTGCGATCTACGACCTGAACAATAGCATTGCCCTGTCCCATTTCAATATTCTTTGCCTGATTCAGACCCAGAGTGTTCAAAGTATTGATATAATTCTTGGTGTCTTTATCCAAAGATGGCGCATTTTGATACAGACTTGTAGTAATCCACTTTTTCTCGCCTGTTTGCCCATACTTCTTAGCAAGTGTTTCAAAATCCGCACCTTGTTGGAGTGCAGTATAAATAGAATCTGCAGTTTTATGTGCTTCGGCAATAGAAGCACCACCTACTTGAATCTGGCGATACTGGATAGAATCAGGCAATTGCTGCTTTGCCACCAACTTAATCAGATTCATCGTATTATCTTGCTTATCCTCGATAGGTCCCAAAACTTGACCTACTGTCATCGAATCAATACGATTAGCAATGTCAGAGGGGAAAGCAGACTTCAAAACGGGAACACCTAAATAGCTGATTAAAGACGTACTCTTACGCACCGCTTCTGTAGGATCAGAAGCTTCGGCAAGGTCTTTTTCATAAGCAGCAAATTGCTTTTGAATTGCCTGTCGATCAGTAGCAGATGGCAGTACTTGAACATCAATATATTTGATATCACGGCTTTCCAAATACTGCTTAAAACGAGGCTTCAATTCGTCATACTTGGCTTTTAAATCCGATTCGGCAATCTCAATTTTTGAATCATCAATTGATGAATATGAAAAAGATGCAAGCTGAATCTGGCTTTCTTCATTTGTTTCCTTGAAAGTCATTTTGGCTTCTACAGGATTAGAAAGGAGGCAATGGGCAAAGAGTCCTTGATACTTTTGAGCCAAAACCTGTTGGCGCAAAGTTTTCTCTATAAATGACCAATACTTATAAATCGCGTCATATTGCTGAGCAAGTTGCGGATTTGTACCCTTTTGAGTTTTGTAGTCTGCCAAAAACTTCTGCAAGGCTGACACGTCAAAACGACTAGTTTGACTATTAACAAAAGGTGTCTGCATCAACATGGGGTTAGTTCCTTCTTTCAAGATATTCTGTAATTCCGTATTGGTTACAGCCAATCCCAGTTTTTCAGCTTCTTTTTCTACAATCTTTGTCTGGATATAGGTATTCCAAACCATATCCTTTACCTGATTAAGCTGTTCTTCGTTCAAACTTTGAGAACCTTGTTGCATTTTTACGACTTCGGTATACTCATCTACCATTTTCTGAAAATCTTGAACACTGATTTTCTCACCTAACACTTCACCCACTTGCTGACGCCTGTCATTTTGAGTAGCCTCGCAAGAACGGAATGCCTCTTCGGCAATAAACGCAAACAAGCCCAAACCGATTATACCAATCAGAATTGGCCCTCTGCCTCTAATTTTTCCTAATGCTGCCATTGTTTTATAAACTTATTTATATTTGTATTTTCTCATGTGTTAGCGACAGCACATTATGCTGTCTAAAACTAATTAAAATAGCTTATTGCACAAATTGCGTACAAAAATAACAATAAAATAGCAAATAGCGTAATAATTACCCAAAAAACTTGCCATCAAGGGCTTTTATAATCTTGATTCTAAAACTGTTAACTTCACTAACTCGATTTTCGTCCTTGTATTTTTCAATATCTTAAATTTATACTTACCCAAGCTTATGACCTCATTCAGTTTAGGAAAGCTTTGATACACATGCAATATCAAACCGCCGACTGTCATATATTCATCGCTTTCCGGCAATTCCAAACCGAACATCTCATTAATCTTATCAATTTCTAAACGAGCAGAAATAATATACTCATCCTCTCCAACCTTTTGGGCAATATATTTCGAATTATCATGCTCATCCTCTATATCCCCAAAGATTTCTTCCACAATATCTTCCAAAGCAACAATGCCACTCGTACCACCGAACTCGTCAACAACGATACCTAATGACTTTTTTTGCTGCAAGAAAATCTGCATCATTTTAGGCGCAGACATTGTTTCCGGCACAAAAGGTATTTGCCGTATACCACTGTGCCAATCCAAAGGACCTTTAAACATCTCAGAGGAATGTATATAACCAACAACATGGTCTATATCCTCATCGTAGACAATTATTTTAGAATTGCCGCTTTCCACGAATTTTTGCATTAGCTCACTTTGTGAACACTTCATATCAACAGCATTAATCTCTGTTCGCGGAATCATGCAATCTCTTACCTTAGTATCTGAAAAATCAAGCGCATTTTGAAATATCTTCACTTCATCACCTATCTGCGTATCATTTTTTGCACTATCAATGCTAGACTGAACCAAATAATCCAAATCAACTTTTGAGAACTCATCACTATCTGAGTCTTTGACAACCTTAATTCCTACCATCTTCAACAAGCTTTTCGACAACGAAGACGCAAATCGACTGATTGGCCAAAGCATAATATAAAAGACAAATGCAGGAAACGCAAAAATCGTCAACAAACGATTAGGATTACTTTTAAATAATGTTTTAGGAAGAAATTCTCCGGTAAAAAGCACTATCATCGTTGACAGAATCGTATCAGCCGGAACGGTAAATGCAGGCTCAAATTGACTAAATACTGTCGAATCAAACAAACGTGCTATCAAGATACCATAAACAACCAAGACAATATTATTTCCCACCAGCATAGTCGAAACAAAATCATTCGGATGATGATAGAATAAATCTATGATTTTACGCGACAAACGCCCATTCTCCTTTTCCATCTCTGCCAACATTCTGTTGCTTGAAACATAGGCAATCTCCATTCCGGAAAAGAATGCCGAAAGAGCCATCATTATGATGATACTAATAATCAACGAAACATCAATTTGCTCCAATATATATACTTTTAGTGGGTTAAAGGTATTGATACATTCTTACGCTGAGGCACAGCCTGTTGACGCATAGATTTCTGGATCGAATCCTGCATATTCTTTGTAGAGTCTGCCGAAGTGCTCTCCTCCCCTCCAACCAGATCGGTACGTTCAAATGCCCCTTTCGAATTAGAAACGAAATATTTTGTCATTCTCTCATCACTTCTAAAATAACTCCCCTGTAGAGTACGCTCGGGAGTTACCAGTCGGGAAAATACATGAGAATACAATTCGTGGGAAGACTCATCCCAATAGAGTTGTTCACTTGAGAATCTCAGCCCATCTTTAGTCAAAACACGAACCCTACTTCTTAGTTCCCACAACCTTAATTGATCATAATAGTAAGCCGTATCACACTGAACATAGGACTGCACATGAAATTTTTCATCAAATTGCTCCAAAAAAAGTCCCTTGTTGAAAATCCAATGCGAAGGTTTTCGAATTTGGTTAACCTCCCACTCCTCCGTTACAATCCTATACTTTATAACACCGGAATCAGAGATTAAAGTATTTACACCATAACTTATCATAACCGAGGCAGAATCGCGACTATGAATTGCGGGGGCTGTTTGTTTTTTCTGCTCTTGACAAGAGCAGAAAAAACAAACACATATCCCAAAATATACCAACAATCTTGTCATGCTGCAACAAACTATAATTCTGAGAACAGCACTAAAAACTATTCAACTTTCCACTTAGCAAACCAGCGTTCATTAAACGTCAATCCTATATTAATACGGAAAGTATTTTCTGTAATAAACCCTTTAGCCTCCTGACAAACCCACTGGGCACTGATATTCAGCTGCGAACGATTATTCCACGAATTGGTTATAGGAAATCCCAAACCAATACTGGCACTAATTTCTTTAGGCCCATCTTGACCATTTACTTTATAATAAGGTGTCACATAAGAAATGCCAGCCCTATAATGCATTCTATCTATATATCGACGACTACGGGCAAACGGACACCAGTCCCCCCCTAACGTAATCTTCTGGCGATCCATATACAATCCATCTACCAGCTGATACGTTGCCTTAGAAACCTTATTTGAATATAATGGCATTTTTAAGTCTCCCCACTTCTGTGTTTGATAATCAATCCCAAATCGCCATGAGTCTCGATGCATCCACATCATCCCAAACCCATAAGCCTTAGGAAGTTCCAAACCATTGGTAATGGTATATTTTGCAGTATCGGCAGTTGCGGTCTGCTGATTGGAAGAAATTACATCACAAGTCAAATCTGCATCCAAATTATGACCAAGGCCATAAACAGCACCCAATATCAAATTGTCTTTTTTCCCAAGACCAATTGAATACTGAGCACCCAAATCTATCTTATAATTATTAACGGAAACAGAATACTTCTTGGAAATAGAGTTCACACCAGATTCACTATAACTATTGACAAGAGAACGATTAATTTCACCCCAAACGTATGAAACATTTGCTCCTATAGCGAATCTTTTAAAAAGAATCCAGCCCAAACCAAGATATGCCTGATGCAAACCACCACTACCTTTATAAGTATTTTGAAATGTTGCCGTTTTACTACTATTTACATAATTTGTAATAGCATAATTATAGCCTACATTAGAGAGTGGCAAAACACCAAAACTAACCCCCAGCCGCCGTGCAACCCGAAAACCAGCCACAGCATATTCAAAGTCGGCATTTTTTGCATTTTTCTTTACATTCCCTTCCTTAAAATTTGTAATTTGACCAGAAACACCTGCATCAAAAATAAATGTAAGAGAATCCAATTGTGAATAAGATGCAGGATTAAGATAATTTACCTGGTTGTGTTCATAAAATCCAATACCCAACCCGTTCATTCCTCGATTGAAACTTCCCGATTGATCACTTAAGATTCCAATACCATAACGACTGTAAGGAGAATTTGTTCCACTCTGCGCAAACGCAACCAATGTTGAGCTCAGAATGGTAACATTCAGAAATATTTTTTTCATATATAACTTATTCACAATACTTAATCACCAACTTTCCAATGAAAGTTTCTGACATATTCAGCGTGCAAAATTATCAAAAAAAAAAGAAACAATTGCACGATAACTGAGAAATTAAGGTTATTTTTGCATCATGAAACAATTTAAATGGTATTTAAAAAACGCCATCTTCCTTATTTTAGTGTCTTTAACAAGTTTTGCTAAAGTACAAGGGCGTGTTCTTACCCCGCAGACAAAATCATTTCAACACGATTCCATAACAATTAGCCTTATTACATGCGGTCCTGGAAACCAAATCTACAGCCTCTATGGACATACAGCCGTACGATACTGCAACCGAATCAGCGGCGAAGACTTTGTTGTAAATTATGGAATGTTCTCATTTCATCAAAAATATTTCATCCTGCGTTTCATCTTTGGGCTAACCGATTATGAAATGGGAATCATCCCCTACTCTGACTTCATTGCAGAATATTTGTCAGAAGGAAGGTGGGTGAAAGAGCAGATCCTAAATATCAGCAATACGGATAAACAAAATATCATGGAAGCTATTCGCATGAATTACCTTCCAGAAAACCGAGTCTACCGATATAATTTCTTTTATGACAATTGTACAACAAGAGCACGGGATATTTTATTAAACAATTTAAACGAATCAGTTGTTTTTCCTCATAATCAATCGGTTAACACTTCTTTTCGAAAAGAAATCCATCTATGGAACAAAGAACACCTTTGGTCACGTTGGGGAAATGATCTTTTGCTCGGCGTTAAGGCAGACGTCAACATCAACAACAAAATGCGACAATTCCTTCCGGATCAGTTAAGACAGGATTTTGATCGTACAATACTGGTTTCAAGACAAGGGGAAAAACATAAATTAGTTAAAAAGACACACTGGCTGATTTCGCCTCATGAAGCTCAAATCCATCAAAATATTGGTATAAATATTTTTTATATAAATAATCCATTGCTCTTTATTATAGTTATAACCATTGCCTTTATATACCTTTCTATCCATGAAGTGAGACACAACATTTACTCTACCATTGGCAAGGTTTGTGACATTTTGACATGGAGCGTGTCTGGATTGGCAGGTCTCATGCTCACTGCTATGATTTTCAGCCAGCATCCCACTGTCAATTGTAATCTTCAAATATTCATTCTAAACCCTCTGAATATAGGGCTTTTAGCCCCTCCTCTTCGAAAAAATCTCAGTTATGTCATCATATTACTTGCCTGTTATGTAGCTGGGCTATTAGGATCACTCATTCAGACCTATGCCAGCGGCATTGTCTTATTGGCATTAATTTTGACAATGCGAATTTTACTATATATGCGAGTAAATAACCTTTATATATCAAAAAAGCGTTGAATCGATATTTAGCATTTCTAATAGCAGCTTTTGCAACTGCAGAGATACAAGCTTTCCAGCTGGCACCAAGACTTGTGGTTAACATCACGGTAGATCAATTACGCTCTGATTATCTGGAAGCTTTTTCGCCATTATTTACTCCTAATGGCTTTAAAAAACTCTTAAGAGAAGGGAAGGTTTACGAAACCGCCTCTTATCCATTCACCCCTGTTGACAGATCATCCGCTTTGGCAACGCTGACAACAGGTACTCCTCCTTTCTATCATGGAATTATTTCTACGAATTGGCTGGACCGTAAGACATTACGGCCAATCTATTGTATATCCGATAATCAATCCACTTATACCCCTAATAATCTCAAGACTTCAACATTAGGGGATGAAATGAAAGTATCATCTCATGGTGCCAGCATTATCTATGCGATTGCATCAACACCCGATGCAGCCATATTGTCTGCCGGCCATGCCGCCAACAATGCTATTTGGATTGATCATGAAAGCCAACGATGGAAGGGGGCTTCTTTTTACTCTCATAGCTCAGATAAATGGTTTAATAGCCTCTCGGGCAAATTAGCTGTTGACAAACAAACACCCTCTAAAAATGACGCACTAGCCGCCATGGCTATTACCACCATCAAAGCTGCGGCAATGGGTGCAGATGAAATTACTGACTTACTTCACATTACACTGTCGGCCTCGACACCCACAAAAGCCCCGGTAGTGAATTGGCAAACCGAAATGGAAAGTGTTTACATGCAATTGGACAACACACTCGGCAAGCTTATCAATGAAATAGAATTACAAGTTGACAAAGAACGCGTACTATTTGTTCTGACAAGCACTGGACGGGATGACGAGGCAGAAGATTATCAAAACTATAAGATACCAACAGGCACTTTCTACATTAATCGAACTTCCAAACTATTGAATGTCTACCTTAGTGCCATTTATGGGCAAGGACAGTATGTCAGTGCCTACTATCATAACCAAATCTATCTCAATCACAAGTTAATAGAACAAAAGAAGCTTTCTCTACATAGCATTCTAAACAGCTGTCAGGAATTGCTCATCCAAAATGCAGGCGTTTCCGATGTTTATACCCTTGAACGACTGCTATCAGACAACGGAGCATTGCACAAAGTCAGAAATGGCTTCAATCCAACAAATAGTGGAGATATCATTATCGAAGTTGCACCAGGATGGAAACTTTATAATGAAGATACACAAGAGACTTCCATTAGTCGTTTTGCATTTATCCCTTTCCCCATCATTTTTTACGGAAATGGACTTAAACCCGAAAATATTCTCACGCCTGTCACGGTAGATCATATTGCACCTACCATAGCAAAGTCTATCAGGATTCGGGCACCTAACGCATGCTCTAAATCACCGCTTTTTTAATTTAATATTTATATAAATTTGGGGCACACCAAGCCTCAAAACCTATATAAGCAATGGCATACAGCAGATTTACAGGGATTATTTTGTAAATTTGCAACATTATATAATGAAATAATAAACAATATATAAACAATGAATTTCAACAAATTTCTAAAATCACTGTTTGGTGATAAATCCTCGCGTGATATGAAGTTGATTCAACCTATTGTCGAAAAGGTTAAAGCAGCATATCCCGAAATTCAAGCACTTAGTAACGATGAACTTCGCGCTAAAACCAAAGAAATCCAAAAGTATGTTCAAGAATCTGCCAATGAGCAAAAGGATAAGATCAAAGAACTGAAGGCCCAAATAGAAGATCTCCCTATTGACAAACGTGAAGACATTTTCAACGAAATAGACAAATTAGAGAAAGAAGTTCTAAATATTTATGAAGAAGTACTGAACGAAGTTTTACCTGTAGTTTTTAGCATTGTAAAAGATACAGCACGCCGTTTCGCCGAAAACGAAGAAACAATCGTAACAGCTACCGATTTTGACCGTGAGTTAGCTGCCAATCCTCAAAATGATTTTATTTCAATTGATGGTGATAAAGCCATCTACCATAACCATTGGACGGCTGGTGGAAACGACCTCAAATGGGAAATGATTCACTATGACGTACAGCTTTTCGGTGGTACGGTACTCCATCAGGGCAAGATTGCCGAAATGGCTACCGGCGAAGGTAAAACGCTCGTTGCCACCCTACCGGTATTCCTAAACGCACTCACAGGCAATGGTGTCCACGTTGTAACCGTCAACGATTATCTGGCCAAACGTGACTCTGAATGGATGGGACCACTTTATATGTTCAATGGTCTTTCCGTTGACTGCATCGACAAGCATCGTCCTAATTCCGACGAACGTCGTAAGGCTTATTTAGCAGATATTACTTTTGGTACAAACAATGAATTCGGTTTCGATTACTTACGTGATAATATGGCTAATAGCCCGGCCGATCTTGTACAACGCAAGCACAATTATGCCATTGTCGACGAGGTTGACTCCGTGCTGATTGACGATGCGCGTACACCATTGATTATCTCTGGCCCTATCCCAAAAGGAGATGATCAGATGTTCGAGCAATATCAGCCTTTGGTAGAAAAACTCTACGAAGTACAACGCAAACAGGCTACAGAACTTTTGGCCGATGCAAAACAGAAAATTACTGCTTCTCAAAATGAAACTGACAAGAATAAAGCAGCCCAACTCAATGAAGAGGGTTTCCTGTCACTCTACCGCTCATATAAAGCACTACCGAAGAACAAGCCTCTCATTAAATATCTTTCTGAAGAAGGCATCAAGGCTGGTATGCTGAAGACTGAAGAATATTACATGCAAAACAACAACAGGGAAATGCCAAAGGCTGTTGAGCCGCTGTATTTTGTTGTTGATGAAAAACTCAATTCCGCAGACCTCACCGACAAGGGTGGCGCGTGGTTAGCACAACAGACAGGCGACGCCAATCTCTTTGTTTTGCCTGACATTACCTCACAACTCTCCGACTTGGAAACCCATAAAGAGCTAAAGGAAGAAGATTATCTGAATAAAAAAGACGAACTTCTCAATCATTATGGTATTCAAAGCGAACGTGTTCATACACTCCAACAGCTCCTCAAAGCCTATACCATGTTTAATAAAGACGACGAATATGTCGTTATGGATGGCGAAGTCAAGATTGTTGACGAACAAACGGGCCGTATCATGGAAGGTCGCCGCTGGAGCGATGGACTTCACCAAGCCGTCGAGGCAAAAGAACACGTGAAGATCGAGGCTGCCACACAGACATTTGCTACGATTACGTTGCAAAACTACTTCCGTATGTATCATAAACTGGCAGGTATGACAGGTACGGCTTCAACAGAAGCTGGTGAGCTCTGGAATATCTACAAACTTGACGTAGTAGAAATTCCGACCAATCGCCCTGTTATCCGCAAAGATTTAGACGATCGTGTCTATAAGACAGCACGCGAAAAATACAATGCCGTCATCGACGAGATCATTGCCATGCGTGAAAGCGGCCGTCCCTGCCTTGTGGGTACAACATCTGTAGAAATCTCAGAATTGCTGTCCAAGATGTTGCAGATGCGTCATATCCCACACCAAGTTCTGAATGCCAAGCTTCACCAGAAAGAAGCCGACATCGTAGCACTTGCCGGTCAAAGTACCAATGGTCTTGGCGCAGTAACAATCGCAACCAATATGGCAGGTCGTGGTACTGACATTAAGCTGTCAAAAGAAGTAAAAGAAGCCGGTGGTTTGGCCATTATCGGTACAGAACGTCATGAAAGCCGTCGTGTCGACCGCCAGTTGCGTGGTCGTGCAGGTCGTCAAGGCGACCCGGGATCTTCCGTTTTCTATGTTTCATTGGAAGATAAACTCATGCGTCTTTTTGGTAGTGAACGTATAGCCCACGTCATGGATCGCCTTGGCTTTGAAGATGGCGAACGTATCGAAAGTCCTATGATCAGCAGTAGTATTGAGCGTGCGCAAAAGAAAGTTGAAGAGAATAACTTTGGCATTCGTAAGCACCTGCTCGAATATGATGACGTAATGAACAAGCAGCGTACCGTTATCTATGAGAAACGGCGCCATGCGCTCATGGGCGAACGCATCGGCATGGATATTACAAATGCTATTTGGGACCGCGTCACCAATATCATAGAACAGAACGATTACGAAGGTATGAAGGAAGAATTCATGAAAGTACTTGCCATGGAATGCCCGATTACCGAAGAAGAACTTCTTAACGGTAACCGAGAGGAAATAGAAGAACGCGCTTTCCAAATGGCCATGGATAACTTCAAGCGTAAGGTCGAACGCATTCAAAGTGTTGCTTTCCCCGTGATTAAGCAGGTTGAAGAAAACCAAGGTTCCATGTTTGAGCGTATTCTTGTGCCCATTACCGACGGCAAGCGTACCTATCAGATACCTTGCAACCTTAAAGAAGCTTATGAATCTGAAGCTAAGAGCGTTGTCAAGGAATTTGAAAAGCAAATCATGTTACATATCATCGATGATAACTGGAAAGAAAATCTCCGTCAGCTCGATGAACTACGCCATTCCGTTCGAAACGCAAGTTATGAACAGAAAGACCCATTGCTTATCTTCAAACTGGAAAGTGTAAAACTTTGGGACGGCATGATCGAAGACATGAACAACCGTATTTGCAGTGTCTTGATGCGTGGACAAATTCCAGAAATTCAGCAACAGGAAGTACATGAAGCCGCTCCTGAAATCCGCGAACAGCAAAACTACATAGAGCAAAAGGAAAACATCGAAGAGATGGAAGCCCGTAAAGCACAACGACAAGCTGCTACGCAAGATACACGCGAGGGAGCCTCTCAAACGAACCACATTCCCTATCGGGCCGAAAAGATGCCTCGCCCTAATGATCCATGCCCATGTGGCTCCGGCAAGAAGTTTAAGAACTGCCATGGCAGGAATATACGATAAACCCTGATCTTCTTTCTACGGCTTATATGTTCAATTCTTTGATTGTAACCATATAATGAGTCTACATATAGACTTTAACAATAAAGAGGGTATGCCAAAACTAAAATAAAGACAGGCTAAAGTTACTATTTGTAACTTAAAAAGAGCCATGTCAAGCTCGGTATTCGAGTGCTGACATGGCTCTTTTCATTGCCTTTAAAAGCGAACCGAAGTTGGGCTACCACACCAAGTTGTTAGATCTTCTGGTTCCTCATTGTAAGCTTACTGAATTAGATGCTCGGAAGTTCTAAAACCTAACAAAACTCTATGCGGGAAGTCAAAGTTCTAATAGCTTTTTGGCAAATATGGTAGTAAAGATGACAGTCGAGCAGAAAACAAGACTCGAAGCAGTTAAGCCTTTCAAGGAAAAATGCTAACGAAGATAAAGTTGATGGTGAAGATACGAACAGTTGAGTAAAAGATGTTATAGAATAATTCAAATGAGATAAATACCCTACATGGATAGATAAGATTGGAAAGATAATTAAAATTCTTTTGAAAATAGAGGAAAAAATGGATAGATTTTTTGGCTGTTATTTAAAAATATGTTACCTTTGTACTCGCAATTTAGAAAGCTCATGG
>CAUURC010000073.1:0-13065 GCA_963547405.1 uncultured Prevotella sp. | reverse complement strand
ATTCGATAAATGAAGATTAGAAAGTGTATAATAGAACTCGTAAATAAACATTCATAGCATGAAGCTACGAAACAGGTCTGTACTTTAATTTAAAAGACAAATTTTAACGTGAGTTCGATATAAGAAATTACGCCAATGTATTATCTATAAGGCATTTATAAATTCCTAAACCGAAGAAAAAAGAAATTATCTTGTAATTCGAGTATTTATCTCCCCAGGGAAGGGCTATAGTAAGCTATTTTATCTGATCAAGTTTTAGGATTAACTGATAATAACTTAATATGATTATAATCAACAAGAAACGGAATATTTCCGTCTAATTCTTATACCGAACTCACGTAAGTAATGCTTGATTGCTAATGTTGAACGCAATGAGTCAGGTCTCTACGTTGGCGCATGACGGCTAACCGCATTTGTCAAAGTACAATTTCCGTGTTTGTAAATAGCGTGGTGTGAGCCGTAGGGATATGATTTTTCACGTTTCGCCTGCCCTCTTTTCGCACAATCCACGCCCTCGAATATCGCCTTTTGCTTTCCGTGTATCCGATGAAGAGAGGTGACTTCTGTTTATTCTGAAGCCTCTGAAATGTCAATTTTTAGCAGGGCTGCCATCCGTAAAATTAACCTTTACGAAAAAGAGGATGCGTACATTGGTTGACACATCCTCTCGCTTACTCAGGTTTAAAACCTGTCGAATCTCCTGAAATGCTTCTTTACCATAAGTAAGAACCCTATTGAATCGCTTGAAAGCTAAAATTGAAATAACGAAAATAAATTATTACTTTTAAAGAGATGAAAATCGGAGATTAATCTACCGCTTTACACAAGCCTATTAACTCCGTTTTGAAATAAAAAAAATCTTTGAATCGCTTTTTAATAAATAGTCGTTTATACTCCAGATATCTATAATTGGGTTCTCACCGGATGATAGGGGAAACAGTTTTTGTAACATCTTTGATGATGAAAGGATTATCTTATGAAAATAGATAAAACGCTTTCCGCTTTTAATTGCTTCTCCTTATCATCGCAAACATAATAAAAAATGTGATACGTGGTTCAAAAATAAAGTTTTTTTAAGATTGTTAACGCACACACATTTCATTCTATGCTTCGACAAGAATATGAAGGATTCTTTCGGCGCTTCTGCCATCCCAACGGTCGGGGATGCTGCATTTCTTCCATTGACCGGCCAACATGTCGCGGAGTGATTGCGCTAAGACTTCCGCATTCTCGCCAACCAGAACATTGCTTCCTACCGTTACGGTTTCGATGTGTTCTGTATAGCTGTTCAGCGTGATACACGGAACGCCGTTGAAACTGGCTTCTTCTGCTACGTTTCCACTATCGGTGATGATGCCGGTAGCCTGTGCCGTCAGTTTGCTGAAAGCGAGATAGGATTGTGGTTCGATCAGTTTGATGGCACTCGTTGGGGCTAACATCGACTGAACGGTTTGAAGCGCTTCGTTACGTAGCGGGGCAAACACCGGCACTCCAAATTCTTTTGCCACGCTGTCAATCGCTCCGATCATTTGGCGTAAGTTGTTTTTGTCCGCAATCAGTGCCTTGCGATTGAGTGTGAAAATGAGATAGGGAAGAGGCTGTTTCTGCGTGTCAGGGGCGTTTATTTCAAGGGGAAGCGGTTGTGCTGCGATGCGCTGATGATTAAATCTTAAATTGTCGATTAGTATATTGCCAACCATAAATACTTTCGATAATTCTGTTCCAGCTTTATTGGCTATGTTGTTGTTGCTGATGCCTGCGGTAAAAAGAATGTCACTCAGCCCATCGATAACCAGTCGGTTGATTTCTTTGGGCATGTTGATGTCGAAGCTGCGTGTTCCGGCCGCGATGTGTGCCAAGGTGATACCTTGCTTTTTAGTGACAATAGCCGCAGCCATTGTGCTGGCCAAATCGTCTACTACAACAACGGTTTGGGCAGGATGGGTCTGAAGATAGTTCTCGAATTTAGACATAACTTGGCCTGTCAGTTCATTCAAGTTCTCACAAACCACGCCCAAAAAGGTGTCGGGGCGGTCTATTTGTAAGTCCGTGAACAGAGATTCTTCGAGTGTTGGGTCGTCTTCGGCTCCTGCATATACAAGCGAATAAGCTATGTCATGACCTTCGTTGCTATAACTTTTGATGGCCCTGATGAGGGGAGCAACCTTCATAAAGTTGGGGCGGGCTCCACAAAATATACAAATCTTTTTCATCGTTTTACTCTTATGTATAAATTGTTATTTAAAAAATGATTTTTGATAGGGGAGGATTTTTTGTGTAATCAATCATCGAAATATCTGTTATATCTGCATTGGCTGGGAAAACAAAAGGTTTTCCGCTAAGTTATAATTGATGATATTCTGGAATGTTCGGCAGGAAAATGTAGTTGTGCTGTTCGTAATCTATTTTGCAGCAATAATGGTTCATGCCGTTTGAAACCATCAGATAGTCTACATGAAGTTGCGTGTTGTACGCGAAAGCTTGGTCAAAAACCTTTTGTGTGATGGGTATGGAGGAAGCTTTGTATTCGATAATGAGTAGAGGCTTTAACTGTAAATCATACAAAACGCTGTCTGCTCTAAGCTGTTTGGTGCCGACTTGGAGTTGCACTTCGTTTGCCATGAGTGCCTGAGGATAGCCTTTATAATTAATAAGGTAGTGGATAAAATGTTGTCTGACCCATTCTTCGGGTGTCAAGGCCACATGCCGTCTTCTTAAAATATCAAATATTTTAGGCTTCTCCTTTGTACCGGATAGTTTCGCGTTAAAGCTTGGTAAGTTTAAACGATTCATATCTTTGTTTTGTCTTCCTTTCCTTTTTTTACGCTATCTTTGCAAAGGCAAGATATCTGCGCAAAGATACGAAAAAACATAGATATTGCAGCTCAGTCAAATTAAAATGTTAGCACAGTAATGGCAGAGAAGAAAGTAGGGCCGTCTTACGACCTTATAATGAAAGATCTGAAAGCAAGAAAGTTTTCACCTATTTATATATTAATGGGCGAAGAGTCTTATTATATTGATAAGATATCAGATTTTATCGCGGAAAATATATTGAAACCCGAAGAGCGCGACTTCAACCAGTCGATTGTTTTCGGCTCTGACATGACTGCCGTTCAGATTGCTGACCTGTCAAAAGGCTATCCCATGATGGCTGAATACAGGGTTGTGATTGTGAAAGAAGCACAGAATCTGAAGTCGACTGAGGCTTTGGAAAAGTATTTCGAACGTCCGGTTAAAACTACGGTTTTAGTTCTGTGCCATAAAAATGGCACGATTGATCGCCGCAAAAAGCTCCTTTCCAAGGCTGAACAGGTTGGTGGGGTTGTATTTGAAAGCAAAAAACTATATGATAGAGAACTGCCGGGTTTTATAAATTCATATCTTCAGCAGCGGCAAGTGACGATAGACCCCAAGGCTGCTCAAATGATGGCCGATCATATCGGGGCCGACTTGAACCGGTTGACGTCGGAACTCGATAAGGTTCTGATTTCTCTTCCCGAAAACAATAAACGCGTTACGCCTGAGATTGTTGAACGTGAAGTTGGGGTAAGTAAAGATTTCAATGCGTTCGAATTTAAAAATGCGGTCATCAACCGGGATATTTTTAAAGCGAATCAAATTATGAAATATTTTGACAATAATCCTAAGGCTGGTTCCATTTATGCTTTTCTTCCATTGATCTTTTCTTATTTCGAAAATCTGATGATAGCCTATTATGCTCCTCAAAGAAATAATGAAAATAGCGTTGCTCAGTTCCTTGATTTGCGATCAGCATGGGCTGCTAAGGATTATATGATAGGAATGAGAAATTATTCTGGCGTAAAAACAATGCAGATAATTTCTAAAATTAGAGAGGTGGATGCGAAAAGTAAGGGTATTCATAACCCAAATACTGGCCCCGGAGAGTTGATGAAAGAGCTTCTTTTCTTCATTTTCCATTAAAATAGCTACTTTTTTTCTCTATTTTTAGCTAGAATGAGTGCCCCAAAAGGGCACTTTTTTTTGGCTAATTGCCCATAGTTTCAGGTAGTTAGGTCTAAAAAAGCCTATGCAGAATTTGATTATTTCAAACAAATCAACTCCTTGTTCAGAATTCTTCAAGCATTTCCATTTTAGCGATTTTCGAACGGTTAAAATTTAGCGTTAGCTTTCTTTTACATTTAAAAGTGTATATGACATGGTCATTTTAGAATCTTGAATTTACAAAAGCAACAACACAGGAAGATAGGTTTTGCACAATTGTTGAGAGGTTTTGTATTTACAACTCTTGATTTGTTGTTTTAGATAACGCATTTAAAATTCCATACGAATGTATATTCGTACGACAAGTATCATTATAAAATGCTAATAACCAATGCATTATATGTATTTTTCAAATCTAAACACGTACTTTTATGCATAAAAGTTATTGTGAGGTACGGTAATAGGCGTATAAGCGCAAAATCGTATATATATAACTATATAATAACCAGTTATTTATCCATTTGCTTTAAACATGTAATTTGCTATCTTTTAGCCACGTACATTTATGTTTACAAATTAAAATCATGCAACAATAGGTTTGTTGTTTCTGGTTTGTGTATCTAAAAATAAATATCAATATTATACATCTATAAATACAACGGAAAATATTTGCGTATGTAATTCTTTTCCTTTACCTTTGTAAAATCAACAAAGAGAGGCGTATTACGCCCTATTTTACTACTTTTGACTTATGAAAGATAGAATTAGACAGATCATGGAAGGCTCTCACATGAACCAACAGACCTTCGCTCAGTTCATAGGAATGTCATCAGCTTCGCTTAGTAGCATCTTCACCGGACGAACCAAACCGACTATCAATATCGTGGAAGCAATCAAAAATAAGATTCCTTCCATCTCAACCGATTGGTTGATGTTTGGATTTGGTGACATGTATATTACGAAAGACAAGACAGACGAAACGGCGCAGAATGATACGCACTCATCTACAGAATCACAGCTTATCGATTTTGGAAGTACGTCGCAGGCTACTCCACCCTCGCTTTTTGATCAGGCAGCGTTCAAAGAGTCTGCTTCTACTGCTCAACAATCTCAAAAAATTATTGTGAAAGAAATTGACAAAAAGGTGCGTCAAATTACTGAGATTCGTATCTTTTATGATGATCAGACTTGGGAGACTTTCGTGCCCAAGAAGTAAGAATAGTCGCGTCCTTTTTTGTCATTCCACGCTTTTAGATTATCTTTGTTACATCTAAAGATAGCATAATGAAAAAGTACAACCTTGATCTTAAGATTTCATCTGTAGAGAGGCTGAGCGCAACGCATGTAGTTTTGAAACTAACTTCACATGAACCTTTACCGCCAATGGTGCCCGGTCAGTTTGTGGAGTTGCTCGTTGAACATTCTTCAACAACCTTTCTACGCCGTCCTATTTCTATTAATTTTGTCGATGTTGCTGCCAATGAGCTGTGGCTTCTTATAGCGGTTGTAGGTGAAGGCACCCGTCGTTTGAGCTGTCTGTTGCCTGGTGATACGATTAGTTGTGTGTTCCCATTGGGCAATGGCTTTACCATGCCTTCTCATCCCTCTTCGCGTGTGTTGCTGGTAGGCGGTGGAGTCGGTGTCGCACCTCTGCTTTACTTTGGCAAAGCGCTTCAGGAGGCCCACCATCATGTGACATTCTTGTTGGGTGCGCGGTCTTCTAAAGATTTGTTGGAATTGGATTTATTTAATAAGTACGGGCGCGTGTGCGTGACAACAGAAGACGGCAGTCAAGGCGAAAAGGGCTTTGTTACCAACCATTCCGTGCTTCAAACAGAGCATTTTGACCAGATTAGTACCTGTGGTCCTAAGCCAATGATGGTCAGCGTGGCACGCTATGCACTTGAAAAGGACATTTTCTGCGAGGCTTCATTAGAGAACAAGATGGCATGCGGCGTAGGTGCATGCCTCTGTTGCGTAGAGAAAACAGTTGAAGGCAATCTGTGTGTATGCACGGAAGGCCCCGTTTTTAACGTAAAAGATTTATTATGGCACGTCTGAATATAGATATAAAGGATTTGCGTTTGAAGAATCCTGTGTTGACCGCTTCGGGAACGTTTGGTTATGGGCTTGAGTTTGCCGACTTTGTGCCTTTAGATGAGCTTGGTGGCATTATCGTAAAGGGAACTACTCTTGCCCCTCGTGAGGGCAATGATTATCCCCGTATGGCCGAAACTCCTATGGGAATGCTTAATTGTGTCGGCTTGCAAAACAAGGGAGTAGCGTATTTCTGCGAGTCCATTTACCCACAGATTAAAGATATTCAGACAAATATGATTGTCAATGTCAGTGGAAGCAGTCCTGAGAATTATGCGGCTTGTGCCGAGCAGATTGCAACTTTGGAGCACATTCCGGCCATTGAACTCAATATCAGTTGCCCCAATGTCAAGGATGGTGGCATGGCTTTTGGCGTTACATGTCAGGGTGCAGCGAGTGTCGTCAATGCCGTGCGCAAGGTTTATCCCAAAACGTTGATTGTTAAATTATCGCCTAACGTGACGAATATAGCTGACATCGCGCGTGCCTGTGAGGCAGAAGGAGCCGATAGTGTGTCATTGATTAATACGCTGATGGGTATGGCCGTCGATATTGAAAAGCGTCAGCCGATGTTGAGCATTCGCACCGGTGGCCTCAGCGGACCGGCTGTTAAGCCAGTGGCGCTTCGCATGGTCTACGATGTTGCGCATGCGGTGAAGATTCCTGTAATAGGTTTGGGAGGCATTTCTAATGCTACCGACGCGCTCGAATTTATGATGTGTGGGGCTACGGCCATCGAAATTGGGACGGCCAACTTCATTGATCCGTCTGTTACTATCAAGGTTATCCGCGAGATGGATGCATGGCTCGATAGTCATGGCGTACATGATGTCCGCGAGATTATAGGTGTTATATCTTAAAACGGATAGAGGGAGTTGCATTTGCGACTCCCTCTATCTATATAAAACTAAGCTAAACTCTCAATGGTTTAGGTTTTTTCGCAAATGCCGTATGGTTATTTGCAAAGTTACAACGATTCTAATTATTTGAAACAGTAGCTCTTTTAACAAGCCTATTATTTGTTTTTACAACCTAATAGTTTGATTAAGGAGATAATGATCCAAGATAACCATCGCTGCCATAGCCTCTACAATGGGCACAGCTCTTGGCAAAACGCAGGGATCGTGGCGTCCTTGTGCCTTGAACGTCGTACTTTGGCCCTCAATATCTACCGTGTTCTGTGGCTGTAAAATGGTTGCTACCGGTTTGAAAGCCACTCTGAAGTAGATATCCTGCCCATTGCTGATGCCGCCCTGTATGCCTCCGCTGTGGTTCGATAGCCAAGCAGAGGAGTCGTTTGCGATCATAACGTCGTTTTTTTCACTGCCTCGTGCGGTCATGTTATAAAAAACATAGCCAAAATCAAAAACTTTGGCTGCATTGATTCCAAGCATTGCCGCTCCCAACTGGGCATGAAGTTTATTAAATTCCGGTTCACCCAGTCCCACGGGGCAGCCTTTTATGATGCCCGTTATTACGCCTCCGATGGTATCGCCCGCCGTCTTTACTTCGTCGATGAGGGCTTCCATTTCGGCGGCTTTTTCTTTATCCGGACATCTTACGGCCGTTTGTTCGATGAGATTGAGGTTATATTTCCGGTAATCTTTTTCGAGTTTGATAGGTCCAACCTGTGATGTGTAGGCCTTAATTTCAATCCCCAACTGCCGCAGAGCCAACTTAGCCAGTGCTCCTCCTACGCATCTGGCTATCGTGATTCTGGCAGACGACCGGCCGCCCCCTCTGTGATCTCTGATTCCGAACTTCTTAAAATACGTGTAATCTGCGTGCGACGGCCTGAAAAGTTCACGCATATTATCATAATCCTTGCTATGCTGATTGGTATTTTTGACGATAAAACCGATGGGAGCGCCCGTCGACTTACCTTCAAACACGCCACTGAGGAGTTCCACCTGATCCGCTTCTTTTCGGCTTGTCGTCAGTTTGCTTTGTCCCGGACGCCGTTGGTTCAGTTCCTTTTGGATGAAATCAAGGTCAATCTCGACCCCTGCCGGCATGCCGTCGACAACGCCGCCCACAGCCGTTCCGTGGCTTTCTCCAAAGGATGTTAGCGTGAATAGATTACCAAAAGTATTGCGCATAGCTTCTCTTTTTCCTATTAATGGTTTTCGCAGTTGCCACAGCCGCCACCCTGGCAGCTGTCTTCGCCGCCACAATCGCCGCCGCAGTTTCCACAACCACCGCCACAACCATGTGACATTGCGCTTACATAGGCTGCCATTTCTTCGGTCGTTGCCTCATGAATCTTTTTGATTTCGCCTTTGAAGTGGAGCGTTTTGCCGGCCAACGGGTGGTTGAAATCCATTTTCACCGTTGTGTCGGTAATTTCCAATACGTGCCCGTTGAAGCGCTCGCCTTCCTCATTCTGCAATGGAACGATGGCACCTACATAGATATATTCGTCATCGAATTTACCGTTGCGGGTAAAAACCGACTTCTCCAAATCCGCTACATGATCGGCGTAATACTCGCCATAAGCCTCGGCAGGGGCGATGGTGAAATCAAACATATCACCTTCTTTCAGTCCGACCAGCTGGTTTTCAAATGCTTCGAGGGCAATACCCATTCCGCTGATGAAGTCGAAAGGCTGATCTTCGGTAGTTTCTTCCAATAGTTCGTTCTTACCTTCGCTCACGTCATAGAGTTGATATGAAGCGGCGATATACATGTTTTTTTTATTTTCCATATCTATAAAGAATAATTCTGATTAATCTTTGCAAAGATAGTGTAATTAGCTGGAATATAAAAGCTAACTTGTTGTTTTTTCGGTTTCGTCATGGCTTGCGGTTGGTGTTGTAAAACTGAAAGTCTACCATTTTATGTGGTTTGCCAATTCGTATATTATCTATCGTTTTGCTTTCGATTTGTTATATTTCTTTTGATTTATGTCAAAAAATCATACTGTTTGCGCAAACAATCCACTCAAACGCTTGCTAATCAGTCAACTTCATTGTATTTTTGCATTGTCTTCAGTCGAAGACTATAGGATAATTAATAATAGGTGACGGGGGAATGGTTCGATGAGAATACGCCCCTCGAAACAAAAAGGTAAAAAGATTATGAAGAAAATGATGATGACACTGGTGGCTTTGATGACCATACTTATGGCTTTTGCCGCCAACGAGAATGCAAAGAATACAAACGTAACAGCTGCTTACGATATGCGAGTGAACTACAGAAGTTTGGCTAACGCGCTCAATCTGTCAGCTGATCAGCTCGAAAGTGTTAAGGATATTCACAGCACATTCTGCGTAGAAATGATGAATGCGGCCAATGCTCCTAAAGAACAGCAGGCACAGTTTGTAGACAAGGCCGTTGCAAAAGATTTGAAGTACATGCGCTATGTTTTGGGCAATGATCAATATCGCAAATATGTTATGTTGTTGAATGCAACGATGAATAATCGCGGTTTGAGATAAGAAGAAGTATTATAAGAGAGAGAATACACCGAAAGGCTGTAGGTCGTTATTTGACTTGCAGCCTTTTTTCATTCCCGACCTTTCTATATCGTGTGTCATGAGCCGCGTTTAGCGAGTCCGAGTGTGCTTGGTATCGTGTCTGAATTATCTTTACAAAAGCCTATAATTCTGTGACTTTCTCCGAACCAAAGTTTTTTTGGCTTCAAATACGCGAATTTTGAGCGTGTTTTTAATTCGTTGATAATCAGTAAGTTTTATGTTTTGAGCCAGTCGTGCCTGTGCTTTGTCTTTCTCATTGCTATGCTTTTAGCGTGTAAAAGGGCCACTTTCATGCAGTCAAAGCTATGCTTTTGCAATGTGAAAGCAGCCCTTTTACACGCTAAAAGCATAGCTTTTGCCACTCGATGTATGAAAATGGCTCGTCCGGAGCTGTTTTTTGTCGTCTGAATCCATCGTTTTCATTTTGTTTCTTTCTAGATGGTTGTATTCCGACGAGCGTTTTTCAGGCAATAAATCTTTACATTTTAGCTTGTCAGCTGTGTGCCGCCGTACCGGATTATCCCATTAAGCATGTAGCCATTAGGCAGTGTGGGTGGGGAGCGAGATGATGGGTTGCAAGTCGTTAGATTGCCGAACCTGCAAAACGTTTAGAAAAACCATGGCAATTTGTTGGCTTCTTGTAATATTTTATTATCTTTGTCATGTTTAAGAATCCTATGGAAAGCATAGTGATTTGAAAGTGTATACATTTAAATTCGCAATGAAAAAAGTCAAGTTTCTATTATTTACATTAGTCGCGGTTCTGTTGATGTCGGCCTGCGGAACAACATCTGTCGTACCCATTACAGGTCGCAAACACAATTTATTGGTGTCGGACGCCGCGATATTAAGCCTTAGCAATCAGGAATATAGCAAGTATATGCGGAGTGCCAAGCGCTCTACCGATGTTGTCAACGAAGCCATGGTTCAGCGTGTAGGCAAGCGATTGGCCTCTGCCGTTGAGGCTTATCTGCAGAATAACGGCATGGCTTCTGAGCTACAAAACTTCCAGTGGGAGTTCAATCTTGTAGCTGACAAACAGGTTAATGCCTTTTGTATGCCCGGTGGTAAAATAGTGGTTTTCGAAGGTTTGTTGCCCATCACGCAAAACGAAGCTTCGCTGGCCATCGTGTTAGGACATGAAATAGCTCATGCTGTGGCCAAGCACAGTGCCGAGCAGATGTCGAAGAAGATACGTCAACAATATGCTACGCAGATTGGTGGTGCTGTGTTGGGGCAAGTGGCCGGACAGAACACCGCTGCCATTGTAACGGCCATTGCGCAGCAGGGCTTCAGTTTTGCCAATCTGAAGTATAGCCGTGACGATGAAACCGAAGCCGATCACATCGGTTTGATTTTCGCCGCCATGGCCGGATATGATCCTGCCGTTGCTGTTCCTTTCTGGCAGCGTATGGCAGCGAAGAGTGGTGGCGGAAACCAGAATGATATGTTCAGCGACCACCCTTCCGACGCTAAGCGTATTGCAGCCATTCAGGCACTGTTGCCCAAGGCTCGACAGTATTATCAGGCTTCGGGCTATGCCGATTCGCGGTTTTCGGTTCCCGACACCGGAATAAAGAAGAACGGTAGCGCCAAGCAACAGTTTAAGCGCAGATAGTTTTTAACCCCTAATTATAATATTATGGTAGAATATTTCATCTCCCATCTATGGCTTGTGTGGACCATTATTATGTTCATTTGTCTGATACTCGAATTGAGTTCGGGCGATTTCTACGTGACGTGTTTTGCCATCGGAGCCTTAGGCGCGGCCGTTTCCGCCGTTTTCCACTTACCGTTCTGGGTTCAAGTTGTCGTTTGGGCCTTATGTTCTGTCTTGAGCATCTGGCTGATTCGCCCCCGGTTGCTCCGTCGTTTGCACGATGGGCAGCATGAGCGACTCAGTAATGCCGATGCCTTGATAGATCGTGAGGGCACCGTCATTGAAGCCGTTGAGCCTAATGGTTTCGGCTATGTGCAGGTGGATGGCGATGCTTGGAAAGCCGTTACCACCGACGAAACAACGATTCGTAAAGGTGAGAAAGTAAGAATTATTTCCCGCGACAGCATTATCGTGACTGTCGCTCGTGTTTAACCCATAAACTAATTGTCATGGATATTGTAACTTATGTACTGATTGTTCTGGTTGTTCTGGCGCTTATTTTCGTCAAGAAAACCGTAGTGATTATTCCGCAGAGCGAAACGAAGATTATCGAACGCCTCGGGAAGTATTACGCCACCTTGTCGCCCGGTATCAATCTTATCATTCCGTTTATCGATAGGGCCAAAGAAATCGTGACGATGCGTAGCGGTCGCTATATTTATACAAGCAATATCGACCTGCGTGAGCAAGTGTACGACTTCGATCGGCAGAATGTAATTACCAAGGATAACATTCAAATGCAGATCAACGCGCTACTCTATTTCCAGATTGTCGATCCTTTCAAGGCAGTCTACGAAATCAACAACTTGCCCAACGCTATCGAGAAACTGACACAGACCACGCTTCGTAATATCATTGGTGAAATGGAATTGGATCAGACGCTGACCAGTCGCGACATCATTAATACGAAGCTGCGTGCCGTATTGGATGATGCCACCAACAAGTGGGGTATCAAGGTGAATCGTGTGGAACTACAAGATATCACGCCTCCGGAAAGCGTTTTGTCGGCCATGGAGAAGCAAATGCAGGCCGAACGTAACAAGCGTGCCACCATTCTGACGAGCGAAGGTCAGAAGCAGAGTGCTATTCTTCAGTCAGAGGGTGAAAAGACTTCTACCATCAATCGTGCTGAGGCCACCAAGCAACAGGCTATTCTCTATGCCGAAGGTGAGGCTACGGCTCGTATCCGTAAGGCTGAAGCCGAGGCCATCGCTATTCAGAAGATAACCGATGCCGTAGGTAGCAGTACCAATCCGGCCAACTATTTGCTGGCCCAGAAGTATATACAGATGATGCAGGAGGTAGCTGAAGGCGACCGTACCAAGACCGTTTACCTGCCTTATGAGGCCACCAACCTGCTGGGCAGCATTGGAGGAATCAAGGAACTCTTTAATGTTTCCGAAGAGAAACCCAAGACAAAGTAAGTTGTCTGACACGGAAATGACAAAAAGAAGCGGGGATGTATCGGTGTGATACATCCCCGTTTATATTGGTAAAGAGTGATATTTCTTTTGAAAATTCCTTTTTCTTATTTCTCTTCCGGTGCTTTATCAATCAAGTCCATGAACTGATCGAGCTTGGGAGTGATGATGATTTGCGTACGACGGTTGCGCTGTTTGCCCATTTCCGTGTTGTTGCTGGCTATCGGGTTGTATTCACCACGTCCGCCTGCGGTCAATCGTTTCGGATCTACACCATAGCGATTCTGCAGATATTGAACAACGCTGGACGCACGCAAAGCCGACAAGTCCCAGTTATTGCGGATATTTTTCATGCTGGCCGCGGCTGAATTAACAGGCACGTTATCGGTGTTACCCTCTATCAGCACGTCGTAATCTTTGTAATCCATGATGATTTTGGCAATCT
>CAUURC010000072.1:0-13591 GCA_963547405.1 uncultured Prevotella sp. | reverse complement strand
TTGAAATGAAAGAATGGCCGGCAGCCGGTCTGCGCCACCATAATCATGCGCATCGGGAACAACATGATGTTGTCATGCCCGGAGGCGCGCTGACCATAGAGCAACTTAGGGCCATGCTCAATACGCTTCCGATGGAGATAACATTCGTAGACGCGGATAATATAAACCGCTATTTCAACGAAGGGCCCAAGATTTTCAAACGGCCACAAATGGCACTTGGCCGCGAGGTTTTCAGCTGTCACCCGCCGAAAATAGAGCCAATGGTGAGAAGCTTTATCAACGACTTCCGCACCGGAAAGCGCAATCAAATCTCCATTTGGATGGAAAAGAATGGCCGGTCCATGCTTGTCAACTACATGGCTGTACGTGATTACAGCGGCAATTATTTGGGAACAGTGGAACTCGTGCAGGATATGGAATTTGCAAAAGAACATTTCCTCGATAAGAAATAGAATATCATTCAAGCACGTTAATAATTACTAAACAATGCATTCAACCATCGTAACTCATTGGTTATGATGAAATTTATTCGTAAATTTGCGCCCGATTTATGTCGATTATTCGGCAATGTGTTAATTAATATAAAGTCAAACTTTATTAATTCAAAAACAATTATTAATTATTTATGTCAAATTTAAAGAACGTACAGCCATTGGACGACTTCAACTGGGAAGAGTTTGAAAATGGTGTAAGTGCCGGCGTCAGCAAAGAAGACCTGCAAAAGTCTTATGACGAAACCCTTAACAAAGTATCTGAGCATCAGGTTGTTGAGGGTACTGTAATCTCTGTAGACAAGAAAGAGGTTATCGTAAACATCGGTTACAAGAGCGATGGTATTATCTCTGCTTCTGAATTCCGTTACAACCCCGAGCTGAAAGTGGGCGACAAGGTTGAAGTTTACGTAGAAAATCAAGAAGACAAGAAAGGCCAGTTGGTTCTTTCTCACAAGAAAGCTCGCCTCAGCAAGAGCTGGGATCGTGTTAACGCCGCTCTTGACAACGAAGAAGTTATCCAAGGTTACATCAAGTGCCGCACGAAGGGCGGTATGATTGTAGACGTATTTGGTATCGAAGCATTCTTGCCAGGTAGCCAGATCGACGTTCATCCTATACGCGACTACGACGTATTCGTAGGCAAAACTATGGAGTTCAAGATAGTTAAAATCAATCAGGAATTCCGTAATGTTGTTGTTTCTCACAAGGCTCTTATCGAAGCAGAGTTGGAAGCACAGAAGAAAGAAATTATTTCTAAGCTCGAAAAAGGTCAGGTACTCGAAGGTACTGTTAAGAACATCACTTCTTACGGCGTATTCGTTGACCTCGGTGGCGTTGACGGACTCATCCACATCACCGACCTTTCTTGGGGCCGCGTAAGCGATCCGCACGAGGTTGTCGCCCTCGACCAGAAGATCAATGTCGTTATTCTCGACTTCGATGAAGAGAAGAAGCGTATTGCTCTCGGCTTGAAACAGCTCACTCCTCACCCATGGGATGCGCTTGACGCAGAACTCAAGGTTGGCGACCATGTTAAGGGTAAGGTTGTCGTTATCGCCGATTATGGTGCATTCGTTGAGATTGCTCCGGGCGTAGAAGGTCTTATCCACGTTTCAGAAATGTCTTGGAGCCAGCACCTTCGTTCAGCTCAGGAGTTCATGCACGTAGGTGATGAGGTTGAAGCAGTTATCCTCACACTCGATCGCGATGAGCGCAAGATGAGCTTGGGTATCAAGCAGCTCAAGGAAGATCCATGGGAGGCAATCGAAAATAAATACCCTGTTGGCAGCAAGCACACCGCTAAGGTTCGCAACTTCACCAACTTTGGTATCTTCGTTGAATTGGAAGAAGGTGTTGACGGTTTGATTCACATCAGCGACCTCTCTTGGACCAAGAAGGTTAAACACCCATCAGAGTTCACCACTGTAGGTGCAGAGATCGAGGTTCTTGTTCTTGAAATCGACAAGGAAAACCGTCGTCTCAGCCTTGGTCACAAGCAACTTGAAGACAATCCTTGGGACACTTACGAGACCATCTACACTCCAGGTTCGGTTCACACAGGTAAGATTACCGAAATGATGGACAAGGGTGCTGTCATCACATTGAACGAAGGTGGTGAAGGTTTCGCTACTCCTAAGCACCTTGTAAAGGAAGACGGAACACAGGCACAGCAGGGTGAAGAACTCGACTTCAAGGTTATTGAGTTCGTAAAGGACACCAAGCGTATCATCTTGTCTCACTCTCGCACATTTGAAGAGGCTAAGGAAGAAGCTACGGCAACCAAGCAAGCTCGCAAGCATGTAGCTAAGAAGGCTGACGCTCCTGCTATCAACAATGTAACAGCAGGTACTTCACTCGGAGATCTTGATGTACTTGCTGATTTGAAAGCTAAAATGGAAAAGGGAGAATAAAATTATTTATTATCCTGATTCAAAATAATCAAGAGCATATTGCAAGCGTTTGCAATATGCTCTTTTTCTTTACTTCCATGGGGAACTATCGGTCACTCCTAATAAATGTTAAGCTCATAAATTGCTATCTCGTTATTGATTATTTGTAAAGAAAATACATTACCTTTGCACTCACAAAGTTTAATACATTATTCGTTTCTCTTCTTGAAACGAACTTTTTCAAAACAATTATTTTATAACAATTTATATGTTTAGCAAAGACGAATTATTGTCTAAGAGCATGAATGAGCTCGAAGATATTGCTAATGATATGGGAGCTATCTATGACACTAAGAGCTCTCAGGAAGATATTATCTATTCTATACTGGACAAACAAGCTACTGACGAAGGAAACAAAAACCCATTAGGAGCCAAACGCAAACGCACACGCATTGCCAAAAAAGATACAGACAAGGTTTACTCTGTAAAAGGAAAAGAAGGTGAAAACTTCGATACAAAGAAGAAAAAAACGACCGCAAGCGCTCAAACCGCACTGCAACTATTCCAAGATGGTGCGGAAACTTCTGAGAATGCGGATTCCCCCACTGCAGTAGAAGAGGTGAAAGAAATCAAGGAGGCAACCGCAACAAAGCCTAAGACAAGGAGTAGAAAGACCAAGAAAGAGGTAGAAAAAACTACAGAAGAGATTGTTGACGAAGTTAATAATGAAGAAAAGGTTGCCGACACACTCCCTACAGAAAATGCGTCTACACCAACTCCAGAAAGTGTTCCTGTAGCTTCGGACTCTTCAGAACAGCCTGAAGAACTTCCTACAGACTTTGTGCCTGAAGAACAATTCGATATAAAAGCCGATGAAGACTTACCTAGCGAAGATTTGCTAGCCAAACTTCAGGAGAAAATAGCCAAGCATAATAGTACATTAGCGATCTCATCGCCCGATGAGAATGACACGTTTTTAGGTAATCCAAGCGGCCCATTCACTCCGGACAGCAACCTTGTGGCAAAGCAAGTTAGATCAGGTTATTGGGAAGAAGATCCATGTGATGGGACAGATTTTGTCATCAAAGTCGATCTTCCGATTGAAGATCAGGGTGCCGTTCCTAATTATGACATGTTTGACAATCCAACGATACCGATGCCCGCGCCAACCTACCAGTTGACCGAACAGCAGAGCGCATCATCCGGCAAGTTTGATTTTACCGATATTATACAAGCCAATGGTGTCTTGGAAGTTATGCCAGACGGTTATGGTTTCTTAAGATCCAGCGATTACAACTATCTGTCATCACCGGACGATGTGTATATTGCCACAAACCAAATTAAGAAGTACGGATTGAAGACTGGTGACGTCGTTCAGTGCAAGGTTCGGCCTCCACGCGAAGGCGAGAAGTATTTCCCACTTACAGGAATTGACAAAATCAATGGTCGTGATCCCGGAGAAGTAAGAGACCGCATCCCCTTCGAACATCTTACCCCGCTGTTTCCGGACCAGAAGTTCACCCTATGCGGAGATAAAGCAACAACCAATCTCTCAACACGCGTGGTAGACTTGTTCTCGCCTATTGGTAAAGGCCAACGTGCGTTGATTGTAGCGCAGCCCAAAACAGGTAAGACCATCTTGATGAAAGATATAGCCAATGCCATCGCTGCCAACCATCCGGAAGCCTATCTGATGATGTTGCTCATCGACGAACGCCCTGAGGAAGTTACCGATATGGCCCGCACCGTGAACGCAGAAGTTATTGCCTCAACCTTTGACGAGCCGGCAGAGCGTCACGTCAAGATTGCCGGAATCGTATTGGAAAAGGCAAAACGCATGGTCGAATGTGGTCACGACGTCGTTATCTTCCTCGATTCCATTACCCGCCTGGCCCGCGCCTACAATACGGTAAGCCCCGCCAGTGGTAAGATTCTGACCGGTGGTGTCGACGCGAATGCCCTTCAGAAGCCCAAGCGTTTCTTCGGAGCGGCTCGTAATATCGAAGGTGGCGGTTCGCTGACCATCATCGCAACCGCCCTGATTGACACTGGTTCGAAGATGGACGAAGTCATCTTTGAGGAATTCAAAGGTACCGGCAACATGGAACTGCAGCTCGACCGCAGCCTCAGCAACAAGCGCATCTTCCCAGCTGTCAACCTTGTGGCTTCAAGCACTCGCCGTGACGACCTGCTGCAGGACAAGACAACACTTGACCGCATGTGGATTCTACGCAAATATATTACCGACATGAATCCGATAGAGGCCATGAATACCATTCACGACCGCATGGAAAGAACGCATGACAATGAGGAGTTCCTACTTTCCATGAACGGATAACGCAGGACTATCATTTGACAAAATAAAAATAGCTTTTGCAGAACAGGCGGTAAAAAGTCTACTGCAAAAGCTATTTTTTTGTATTTCAGAATCAGAAAACAGATAAGTTAATCCTACTATGATATCTCACAGACTAATTCCCAACCGCCCGAATCAAATCTTTCATCAATGAGATTTCAGCACTGCTCGTAATGAATTGTGTAATCAAAGTCACATCTGTATTTAAGGTTTGGGTTACTTCTTCTACGCTACTGAATACAACGGCATGCCGAAAACTATCTACAGCCTTCTCTATATTACCCAAGAACCAATGACAATAGCCCATATTCACGAAATCGGCTCTTCCCATTTCACCTTTATCTTGTACCTTTTCATACTCGGCCAAAGCCTTTAGGAATTCGCCGGCTTGCAGAAAGTCCCAAGCCAATAGTCGAACAGCATTCAAATCTTCCGGAAATTTATAAATCAGTTCAAAGATAAAGTTGCGCGCACGCGTGTCTTTCATATCCTCGAGACACAGACAAAGGTTGAACAAATAAGCTCTTTTATTGGGGAATAACTCCATGAGCCTTGCATAAATAGCTACCGCAGCCTGGTCGTCGCCTTTCTCACGGTATAATTTTCCCAACATCCGCAAGGCCGAAGCATCGTGCTCGTCTTGCCGCAACACTTCTTGAAGCAATTCTTCGGCTTGACCCCAGCCTTCTTTTGTGGCCATGAGCAATGTGGCCTTACCGATAAGGTAGTCCTTTGCGGTCTGGTCCGACATGCTGTCAACGATTCGTTCCAGTTCGGTTGTCATGCGACGCTTCAAGAAGAAATGAATATATCGCTTTTTCTCCTGATCCATCGCTTGCTCCGAAAAGGCCGGATGATCCAAGAAGAAAGCCGCGTCAGTAGTTTGATCAGAAGTTTCCTGTGACAGAATGCCTGAGAATACACGTGGTAACTCGTCTTTCTGCATGAATAGACGGAAGAACCGGTATAAATCCTGTAAATAAGTCTGACGGATATAACGGGGTTCATCCTGACGTACGTTCATCATTGACATGCCTTGCTGTAGCTCGCCACGCTCCAACATTTCGAGCACATTCTTCGGCAACTTGTCGATTACGCTCGACAATGCCAATGTAAAACTATACTTATCACTATCACAAAAGGGGTTGTCCTTGACAAAAATATCAAGCAACCGGGCATTGGGAAGCTTATGGACAGTCGACTTCAGCTCGGGATGCTCCGTATAATAAGGCATAAACCAGTTGACCAGCGAATAGAAAAAACTGTAACGCTTCATTTGGGCAAAGCCTCCGAAATAGATATCGCTTCCTCGCCGTTGCATCTCCATCATTTTCTGATAGCCTTTTTCCAGTTCTTCCATCGCTTTATCATTCGAGTCAGGATGCAAAATGTCTTCTATACTATCTTCATCATCCTTTTCAACAAATCCTCGGTCAGAATATTTCAGATTGCTGTTTTTGATCAAGCCCGGCATGATATTCTGCTGTATCTCCTTGCTATCCTTATCAGCGTCCATGCAATAGAATATCTGCAATCCCAGTTCACCCAGTTCCTGACGGCAATGTTGCTCTTCCAACAATCGCCTTGCCATGGTCATTTGCTCTGGATAAAGCGTCGTGTCACGGGATAAAGACAGTGCCCAGCCCACCAAAGAACGCTGGCGCAAGCGCTCATCAGAGGCAAAAGCATAAACGTCCATTAAAGTCTGCAGTTTTCGCAAATCAAACTGCATCAAGCAGGCAAGCATAACGGCGCTTACCAAAACAAGGCTATCATTCACGTCTATGGTTGGCGTAAGGATAAGTGCCGTCCAATCTTGCTTCTCGCTCTCACTCCACATGTGTGATGTAAGAATGTAGTTGAAGGCATAATTCACCACAGCAAAGCGAGTGGCAAACAGACTTTCCCGTTTCACCGCACTCTGAGCATCTGAATCTAAGGAAAGCATGGCCAAATCAGAAACAAACTCTTCCAATTGATTGCGCACTTGAGCCACATCTGCCGTTCGGCCGGCAATATGAACTAAAGCAGATGTCATCACAACGTTGTTACGACGCAAATAATCTATCCGCAAATTGGCATAAGCCGTCAAAAGACGTTTTTGAACATTCTCAAAGATACGCTCCCGACTATTATCAACCATTCCCTGTCGATAATAATTAAGCATCATTCGGTAATCACTTTCCAAATCATCCACAACCGAAAGATCTGAACAACACCTGAAAACACTCTGAAAACTGCGGATTTGCTCAACTGCTGATAATATGTTTCGCGCAGCGATAGCCTCACGAATCCCATCTAATCGTAGCTGGGCGTCTTTATTTTTTATAATCATCTCTAAATGTCTATTTAGAAGCTTTCTCTATATCAGCTGCTTGCGGCTTCTGTGCATGTCGATAACGAATGGCGGGCAACGACTTTAAAGTCTTCGCATCCACATCATTGTACTTTTGAAGCAATCCGGCATAATGCTGTAATCCGTTCTTGTTGATACTGTCGCATGCCATGTCGTAAGCTTTAATAAACTGTTGGAGCTGTTGCCTGCGCCGTTTATCGGCCAAGGCTTTCTTACGAAAAGCAATTACGCCGAAATTGACACCCAACTTACGCGAATCGGCCAATACATTGTGACCGCTCAGCCGGGCTTTCGTGGCCTGAGGTTCAGGCAGCCACATTGCGTCGATTTCATTATTCAACAGCATGGAAAGTCTCAACTTTACATTATTGATTTGGATATTAAAAACCTTTTCCTTCAATTTCACGGTGTCCAACGTATGCTGTGTCAAATAATCCGTCACGGAGTAACGTGTCATGGCAACCATCTTGTCGCCCAACTGATCTAACCGACGCAGACGAGAGGTGCGATTAGCAATCAACTGCCACGACGCGTCGGTGGCCGCAACATATTCCAATGGCACACCGCGCTCTATAATACGTCGGGCTCTCACCAGATCTGTCACCATTCCTTCAATGCTACCGCCGATAATCGCCGTATCACAATCCATCTGAGCATTCAGATGTCGCACACGAACATCAACACCAAGCGTGTCAAAAAGCCGACTGCTTTTGGCCACAAGGATGGGCAGACAATCCAGCGTGGGCAGCACGGCAACTTTCAAAGCCAGTGAGTCGGCCCGACGAATACGCGCCTGCTCTGCACGCGAGATACGTCGACGCTCTTCATAAGAACGTCCACACGAGCAGAGAAAGGCTAAAACAAGAAGAAAGAGGATATATTTTTTAAGGAAAATCATTATAAATTCTACTGATTTCGTTAGTTGTGCAAAAATAACAAATTATTTTGTAACTCTGAAAATTATTACTATTTTTGTAAAGTTTTTACACAACGAACCATCATGGCAAAAGACAAGATAGCGTATGTTTGCAGTAATTGCGGACAGGAGTCTACTAAATGGATTGGAAAATGCCCAAATTGCGGGCAATGGAACACGTTCAAAGAGATTCGGATAGCCAATGACAAAGGTGCTAACGCAGCCAAAAATGCCGCCCAAACGGTTCGTTCTTCTATCGATCAGGGCAATAAACCACTTTTTCTTCATCAGATTTCGGCGCAAGACGAGCCACGTATTGACATGCACGACGACGAACTGAACCGCGTTTTAGGCGGTGGTCTCGTGCGGGGAAGTATTGTTTTGCTGGGCGGTGAGCCTGGTATCGGCAAGAGTACGCTCACGTTGCAGACCGTCATGAGTATTAAAGACCGGAAGATTCTCTATGTAAGCGGCGAGGAAAGCGCTCACCAGCTGAAGATGAGAGCCGAACGACTGTCTCGGGAACAGAACGAAAACCTGATGATTCTTTGTGAAACTTCGCTGGAGAACATCTTTGCGCACATTCGTGACACACGTCCCGATATCGTCATTATCGACTCCATACAAACCATTTCCACCGAAGAAATCGAGAGTTCGCCCGGCAGCATAACGCAGGTAAGGGAATGTGCCGCCCTCCTTTTGCGGTTTGCCAAAACCAGCAGCATCCCCGTCATCCTGATAGGACATATCAACAAGGAAGGAACATTGGCCGGCCCTAAGATTCTGGAGCATATTGTTGACACGGTCATTCAATTCGAAGGCGACCAACATCACATGTATCGCATCCTACGAAGTATCAAGAACCGATTCGGAAGTACGTCCGAACTCGGCATTTATGAGATGCAACAGAATGGCCTTCGACAGGTTTCCAACCCATCGGAGCTACTCCTGACGCAGGACCACGAGGGCCTTTCGGGCATTGCCATTTCATCGGCGGTGGAAGGCATAAGGCCGTTTCTCGTTGAAACACAGGCCTTAGTGTCCTCGGCAGCATACGGAACCCCTCAGCGTTCGGCCACGGGTTTCGACCAGCGCAGGCTCAATATGCTACTGGCCGTACTCGAGAAACGGGTCGGTTTCAAGCTGATGCAGAAAGATGTATTTGTCAACATTGCCGGTGGTCTGCGTGTTACGGACTTAGCCATGGATCTTAGCGTCATTGCTGCCATCCTTTCCAGCAATGTCGACACAGCCATTGAGTCGGGCTGGTGCATGGCCGGTGAAGTGGGACTAAGCGGCGAGGTGCGCCCCGTCAACCGAATTGAACAACGCATTTCGGAAGCTGAGAAATTGGGATTCGCCCACATGATTATTCCCAAATATAATCTCCAAGGACTCGACTCCGCAAAGTTTAATATGAAACTATATCCCGTCAGAAAGGTGGAAGAGGCTCTCCGATTTCTTTTCGGATAATTCCGGACAAATGCCTTTCCCTCGTGGAGGGGCTACACTTATATCATAAAACAATGAAAGATTCTATTATTATTGTCAGTGGCGGCATGGATTCCATCACACTGCTTTACGACAAAAAGGACGAAATAGCTCTTGGTATATCGTTTGACTATGGCAGCAACCACAATAGCAAAGAAATTCCACTGGCCAGAATGCACTGCGAACGTTTGGGAATCAACCATCTGACAATTCCGCTCGACTTCATGGGCAAATATTTCAAGAGTTCGCTCCTCGAAGGATCTGCGGCTATTCCCGAAGGACATTATGCAGAAGACAACATGAAGTCAACCGTAGTCCCCTTTCGTAATGGTATCATGCTGTCGATAGCCGTCGGCATAGCTGAGAGCAACGGACTCAGGAAAGTTCTCATCGCCAACCATGCCGGCGACCACACCATCTATCCCGATTGCACCCCCGAGTTTATCACAGCCATCGATCGGGCAGCGAAGAGCGGAACCTTTGTCAATGTAAGCATCGAAGCCCCATACACCGGCATCACCAAAGGCGAGATTGCTACCATCGGTAAGAGGTTGAAGTTAGACTATGCCGAAACATGGAGCTGTTACAAGGGCGATAACAAGCACTGTGGCAAATGCGGCACCTGCATTGAACGTAAAGAAGCCTTGGCCTTTGCCCACATCGACGACACCACGCCATACGAGGAATAGCCGACTGCGCCCCGATTTTCTGCTTTTGCCATGTGAACATGACATAAGTTATAGCGGCTATACAAAAAACTATTAATTATCAATGGCTTATTTTACCTATCAAATTTAAAATAGTATCTTTGCGATAGTTTACTGTTTGTATATTTTTAATTCACAAAATAAACGTAAAACAAATGAAAATCAATCAATTCAACTTTGCCGGTAAAAAGGCAATTGTTCGTGTAGACTTCAATGTACCATTGGATGAGAATGGTAATGTGACTGACGAAACCCGTATCCGCGGTGCCCTTCCTACACTGAAGAAGGTTCTGGCCGATGGCGGTTCCCTCATTATGATGAGCCACATGGGTAAGCCAAAAGGTAAGGTTAAGCCTGAACTTTCACTTGGTCAGATTGTTAAGAACGTGAGTGCCGCGCTCGGTGTTGACGTTAAGTTCGCTCCCGACTGCGCCAAGGCCGACGAAGCCGCAGCCGCATTGAAGCCCGGAGAAGCCCTCTTGCTCGAAAACCTGCGCTACTATCCTGAAGAAGAAGGTAAGCCGGTGGGCGTAGAAAAGGGAACTCCTGAATTTGACGAGGCCAAGAAGGCCATGAAAGAAAGCCAGAAGGAGTTTGCCAAGAAGTTGGCTTCATACGCCGATGTTTACGTGAACGACGCCTTCGGTACGGCTCACCGCAAGCACGCTTCTACAGCCGTTATCGCCGACTATTTCGACGCTGACGCTAAGATGTTGGGCTATTTGATGGAAAAAGAGGTAACAGCCATCGACAATGTATTGAAGAACGCGCAGCATCCCTTCACCGCCATCATCGGTGGTTCAAAGGTAAGCTCTAAACTTGGTGTTATCAAGAACCTGCTCGACAAGGTAGACAACCTCATTATCGGTGGCGGTATGGGCTATACGTTCATCAAGGCACAGGGCGGTCAGATTGGTAAGTCGCTTCACGAGGACGATTTAATGCCTGAAGCACTCAACGTAATGGCTGCTGCCAAGGAGAAAGGCGTTAACCTCAGCTTGTCTGTTGCTACGGTATGCGGCAAGGATTTCTCTAACGACACAGAGCGCAAGGTGTTCCCAATCAATCAGATTCCTGACGAATGGGAAGGCATGGACGCTTCTGAAGAGAGCCTTGTAGAGTGGAAGAAGATTATCCTCGCCTCCAAGACCATCCTTTGGAATGGTCCGGTAGGTGTGTTCGAGTTGGAGAACTTTGCGCATGGAACCGGCGAAATCGCCAAGTACGTGGCTCAGGCAACTCAGGAAAACGGTGCCTTCTCACTCGTTGGCGGTGGTGACTCTGTAGCTGCTGTCAACAAGTTCGGTCTGGCCGACAAGGTAAGTTACGTATCTACAGGCGGTGGCGCAATGCTCGAAGCCATCGAAGGCAAGGTTTTGCCGGGCGTAGCTGCCATTAAAGGCGAATAAAGTATTATTCAATTAGATTACAAAAAAACTCATCTTGGTTCTGCGCCAAGATGAGTTTTTTTTATTATTGCTGTCCGGTAAAATTTAAACAGCATAAATTTCCTTGTGGAATCGCCTTTAAATAGGTAATTCCGCATTATTCTTTAAAACTTCATCCTAATGTCGTAACTTCATTACTACATAGCGATAATTCTACCATCCTTAACCCGAACCTGCGTAGAAGTTAGGCAGAAGGGATCATGTCGCCCATTTCGTTACATAGCAGATGCAGCTTGAAACCATGACACCATCCCATTGATCCCTTTCCATACTTGGCAAGTCCATCAAACACCTTATTGAATATCCTTCTCATGTTGTGGCATACGGGAATCATCAAACTAATGCCCGTGCACTTTCCAAACTCCTGGATGCGGATGAAGGCTATCAGGTCGAAGAACACGCGGGGCATTAGTTCCACGAAACGCGTGTAGGAAATGGCCTTAAGGAATTTTCTTATCCCGGACGCGTGTACGTTATGGGTGAGTAACCACAACAATCGTTTCAGATTTTAACCGGCTGGTTTGCCCTTAAAAGGGCAAAATACAGTCAATGACGAGCATGGGGCATGATGACGTTGTATTATAAGGGCAACTCCGTTTTGTAAATTTTTGCTCATGAAAAACGGACTTTATTTTTTCTTCAAATAGCATTGAAATAAGTTGTTTTGCGACTTTTCCGACCTTCTTTAACTATTCTAATCCGGACTTTTTCATGTATTTACATCTCAAAGCAATGCTTTTAGACGCTAATCGTGGCTCTTTCACCTTGCAAAAGGGCTGCTTTTGACAGCTAAAAGCTGCGCTTTTACCATTCAAAAGCATAGCTATTACACGGTTTTTCTGTCACCTTTGGGTGGCAGAATTAGCTAATTAGTTGATAATCAGCGTATAATATAAACCTTGAAATCCTTTCGTTTTTCTCATTCATAGCCTTTCTTTTTTCAAATAAGGCCACTTTTTGCCCCCTGTTTGTCAAGAAAAATCATAGTGTTTGTACTCAAACAGGCGTCTCTTGTGTTGAGCCGCAAATGCCAATGAACTTCCTTGATGGAACAGGAATTGAAGATGCGGTGACAAATATTATCTTCTCTCAAACTTATTCTCAATATTTTTTGTATCTTCGCAGTGCAGAGCGATGATTCGTTCGCTTACCCAAGAAGGGAAGCGGCGCAATCGCCTGAAAGTCTAAGACCAAATACCGCATAGAGTATATGTTGTTCTGAAAAAACGACTTTCGCTCATCAATAGTAATTTTAGAACTAACCTATAAACACTTATAAATACATAGTGAAAATGGAAGACGGCAAGAAAACCACAGACTCAATTAGCTACGAGTTAAAAGATAAGCATTTTTGGGCGGCATTCCTTAATTTGGCACGCCATAATGTTTATATTACAGTGAACCATATTAACAAGGTACTGGGAGAAGGCGAAATCAACCGTGACGGATACGAAACTACCCTTGAGAAGAGTT
Organism: uncultured Prevotella sp.; assembly: GCA_963547405.1. Taxonomy (GTDB): domain Bacteria; phylum Bacteroidota; class Bacteroidia; order Bacteroidales; family Bacteroidaceae; genus Prevotella. The sequence continues at coordinate 461 of CAUURC010000072.1, read as the reverse complement.
GGAACGAAATTAAAGATATTAACAATAAAGACCGACTAAGCAAACTGATAATAAAACACTTCCCATTCTTGGAAGCTGCGACATATCGACTGAATCCTACCGATACTACAAAACAAAAAGAAGAGAAACAAGCCGAAGCCCAATCGCTTGAAAGTCTGAGAAAGTCTTTTTTTGTTTTCATATATAAACTTCGAGACCTAAGAAATCATTATTCCCACTACAAACATTCTAAATCTTTAGAAAGGCCAAAGTTTGAGGAAGATTTACTAAAGAAGATGTATAATATCTTTAACGCAAGTATCCGCTTAGTAAAAGAAGATTACCAATATAACAAAAATATAAACCCTAAAAAAGACTTCAAACGTCTTGATAGAAAAAGAAAAGGAAAGTTCTATTACTCTTTTGTAGATAACGAGGGAAACATAACTGAAAGCGGTTTGCTCTTCTTCGTTTCCTTATTC
>CAUURC010000071.1:0-14119 GCA_963547405.1 uncultured Prevotella sp. | reverse complement strand
CATGAGCAATTAACCTACGCTCAGTTCCAATAAATTACACTCTTTTCGTAACTTCATCATACAAAATAACAATGAATCAATAATAATTATGTCTGATCAAATGAACAAAACTCTTAGAGATTCCGCGGCACTACGATGGACCGCGCTCCTACTCCTTGCATTAGCAATGTTCTGTGCTTATATCTTTGTAGATATATTGTCACCCATCAAGGACCTCATGCTGTCTCAACGCGGTTGGGATTCAACCGCGTTCGGTACAATGCAAGGTTCAGAAACATTCTTGAATGTCTTCGTCTTCTTCCTCATCTTCGCGGGAATCATTCTCGACAAGATGGGAGTCAGATTTACGGCTATTCTGTCCGGTGCAGTTATGCTTGGTGGCGCGCTGATTAAGTATTATGCAGTCAGCGAGAGCTTTATCGGCTCTGGATTAGAAACTTGGTTCACCAATAACTTGAATCATATCCCTGTTTTTGAACAACTTGGCGTCTCTCCTTTCTATCAAGGAATGCCGGCTTCGGCTAAGTTAGCAGCCATCGGCTTTATGATTTTTGGTTGTGGAACGGAAATGGCCGGCATCACGGTTTCTCGTGGTATCGTCAAATGGTTCAAAGGCCGTGAGATGGCGTTGGCAATGGGATCAGAAATGGCACTTGCCCGACTGGGTGTTGCAACCTGCATGATTTTCTCTCCATTCTTTGCGAAGTTGGGTGACAAAGTCGATGTTTCTCGCTCTGTAGCTTTTGGTGTTGTTCTGCTTTGCATCGCACTCATCATGATTATTGTCTACTTCTTCATGGACAAGAAACTGGATTCACAAACCGGCGAGGCCGAAGAGAAAGAAGATCCGTTCAAGATCAGCGATTTAGGACAGATTTTAAAAAGCAGCGGTTTCTGGCTTGTTTCATTGCTCTGTGTGCTATATTACTCTGCAATATTCCCCTTCCAAAAGTATGCTGTTAATATGTTGCAGTGCAATCTTACTTTTACAGAAGTTCCAACGGATTCATTCTGGGCTTCATCCTCTGTTACGATTGTACAATACCTCATTATGCTTTTGGTAGCTATCACCGCTTTCATGTTCAATTTCATGAAGAACAAGACCGCTAAATATAGCGTATTATGTCTCTCGATACTTGCGCTTATAACTTATTGCTTTATGGGATATATGCGTCAGTCGGCAGAATCTATTTTTGCTGTATTCCCGCTATTGGCTGTTGGTATAACACCTATTCTTGGCAACTATGTAGACCATAAGGGTAAGGCTGCGACAATGTTGGTACTGGGTTCACTTCTACTCATTGCTTGCCACCTCACCTTTGCATTCGTATTACCCGCATTTAAAGGCAACGAAGTTGGTGGTGTAATTGTTGCCTATCTGACAATTCTCGTACTTGGAGCTTCGTTCTCTTTGGTACCCGCTTCGCTTTGGCCAAGTGTTCCAAAATTAGTAGACGCGAAAATTATAGGTTCAGCCTATGCTTTAATATTCTGGATTCAAAATATTGGTTTATGGCTGTTCCCATTACTGATTGGTAAGGTTCTGGATAAAACCAACCCTGGAATAACCGATGCTACTCAACTCAATTACACCGCACCACTCATCATGTTAGCTGGACTTGGTGTAGCTGCACTGATTATCGGTTTAATTCTCAAAGTCGTTGATAAGAATAAAGGTCTCGGTTTGGAAGAGCCCAATATCAAATAATATAAATCATTATCTATCAAGAAACTACTAAGTTCTCTAAAATATCTGTGGGATTGTCTTTCAATAGGCAATCCCACTTTATTTTTAATGAGTCTACTTTTTGGTTATAGCAATATAACAATCCATCCTACCCTTTATCCAACTCATAAGAAATGTCTGTCAATCCAAACCTGTCAAAAAAGGCCCTATAGGTTGTCTTCTTAAATTATCTTATAGACGTTTTTGTAAATCGGCTAACAGCCCACACAAAGATTTGATGAAGCCCCAGAGCATCCATTGCCAAATAAGTTGGAACAATTACTACAACTTAGTTGGAAAGTAGTTCCTTGTTAGCTAAAGCCAAGATAAAATAAGGGGGGGTGTGTAAAATATACACACCCCTTATCTATTGTTCTTAAAAAGTCCTTTTTACATCACACCATCAGCTCTCAGCTTCTCTTGCCATTTCCATGCACTACGCAGCACGTCGTCCAATGGAGTCTCGGCTTTCCATCCCAAGACTGTATTGGCCTTGGTGCAGTCGCCCCATATCTTTTCGATATCACCTTCACGACGAGGGCCGAACTTCCAATTCAGCTTTACGCCGGTAGCACGTTCAAACGTTTCGATAATTTCCTTCGTCGAATTTCCGTTACCAGTTCCAACGTTAAAGTACTCTAAACTATCCGTATCCTGATCCAAGACCCGTGCCATTGCTGCCACATGTGCCTTGGCCAAATCAACGACATAGATATAATCACGGATACATGTGCCATCAGGCGTATTATAATCATTTCCGAATACGGTCAGTTCCTCACGAATCCCCATGGCCGTCTGTGTCACAAAAGGAATCAGATTGTTGGGCACACCATTGGGAAGCTCCCCTATCAAGGCCGAAGGATGAGCACCGATAGGATTGAAATAGCGCAGTACGATGCTCTTTATCGGAGCGCCGCTGTGAATATAATCATGAATAATCTGTTCGTTTATTTCTTTTGTATTGCCATAGGGCGATGTCGCTTTCTGATGAGGTGCCGTTTCCGTCACAGGCAGATTTTCAGGTTTAGGCTGTCCATACACTGTACAGCTGGATGAGAATATCAAGCCTTTCACATTATATTTAGGCATCAACTCCAACAGATTAACCAATGAAACGATATTATTACGATAGTACAAAAGGGGCAACTGCACACTCTCTCCCACGGCCTTAGACGCCGCAAAATGAATAATACCTTCTATGGCTGGGTATTTCTTAAAGACATTCTCCGTAGCCTGATAGTCTGTCAGGTCTATCTGTTCAAAAGCCGGACGCACACCGGTAATCTTCTCGATACCATCCAGCACTTCGATTTTGGAATTACTCAAATTGTCAACAATGACAACCCGGTATCCAGACTCAATAAGTTCTACCGCCGTATGGCTACCAATAAAGCCGGTACCACCCGTAACTAAAATTGTTTGCTTCATTTCTTATATTGGTTAATTGAATTTGATAGTTCCTTCCGTAGCAAAATCTTATTTGCTCAATGCACACACAAAGATATTGAAAATAATCCAAACCAACTTATGAGCCATACCAAATTGTTGCATTTTTTAAGCAAATTCATAAAAAATACATCTATCTGCATAGCCATTATGCCAAAATACGCTATATTTGCCACATGAGACGACTTCTGCAACTCCTATTAACATGCCTTTTGGCAATTCATGTATATGGTCAGCAAACCGTTATTTATAATGATGATATAGCTACCGTCACCATTTATCGGGACAACGATTGGCGTACCCTACCCGTCATTCCACTTCACGGAGATGCCAAGATTATTGTTAATTTCGACCAATACGGCCATAACTATCATCAATATCAATACAAGATAGAACATTGCGAGGCTGACTGGTCTGTGTCTAAAGACTTGTTTCCCACCGATGTTGCGGACGGTTTTCTTGAAGATTTAGATATAAAAGATGTAGAAAAGTCTGTCAACACCAATATTCTCTATACACATTATTCATTCCGCGTGCCCAACGAACAGGTCAATCTGAAACTCAGCGGCAATTATAAAGTGACGGTTTATCGGGCCTATAGCCCCGAAGAGATTGCCTTTGAAGGCTATTTTATGGTACTTGACAACAAGATGAACGTACAGCTTAACGTGCAGACCAATACCGATATAGACATCTATCATGCCCATCAGCAAATCGACATGCGCGTTAAGTATGGCACAATGGCGGTCTCCGCACCCACCAACCAAATCAAAACCGTCGTCCTACAAAACCGCCGGTGGGACAATGCTGTTGTCAATCCACGCCCACAGATTATCACCCACGAAGGCTTGACATGGCAACACAATTCGGCATTAATATTCAATGGGGGCAACGAATACCGCAAGTTTGAAGTACTTGCCACCGACCATCCCACGATGGGAATCAAAGAAATTCACTGGGACGGGGCCATTACCCACGCAGTTTTGTGGCCGGATGAGCCACGCCCGAACTACAATTACGCGCCGAGTGGCAATGGAGCTTTTGTCATCCGTAACAGCGACAATGAGACCGTTCATACGACAACAGACTATGTAGACGTAGATTTTACGCTCCAAACCGACCAGCGAAAAGCCCCGATTTATCTCAATGGCTATTTCAGCAACAACCAATTCACACCGGATTACGAAATGACCTATTCGCCCGAAGACCGCCTCTACCACGCTACCGTCAGGCTTAAACAAGGATATTATTCGTACCAGTATCTTGAAAAAGGTTCCGATGGCCGAATGCTCCCGCTATCTTCAGAGGGCAACTTCTGTCAGACGGCCAACCGATATCAAGCACTCGTCTACTATCGCTCACTCAATGGTAGAACAGACGAACTGGTTGGCTACGCCGATATTCAGAAATAGTCAACTAAAATATATGGCTGCGGCATTACAACGCGGCCTTATTAAAAAAGATGACGGGCTATATAACACACTGAAATAACTTTACAAAAAGCCAAAAACACTGACGTTATTTCAAAATAATTATACATCGGCACGAAAAAAGCGATTCTACGACGTTTTTGATATTTAGCTTATTATCAACCACTTACACAAAATTCCCCGATCTTTGCTCCCTACAAGCCGCGCCAAAGCATAGCTTTTACCCACTAATTGTGGCCCTTTTACCTTGTCAAAGCTATGCAATGACGAGCTAAAAGCATAACTTTGAGATGGAAAAAGCATAGTTATGACCTGTCAAAACATAAAATCATATCCTTATAATGACTTTTTGAGCTCAAAACGGATATGAAAGAAGAGAAAATCATGCTAGTTGAACTATTTTTTTGGTGCCTTTTTAAGTAATATTTTTATACAAAAGACAGATGAATCAATCGTAAATACGCGATATAAATCAAATGGAATCACCCGATAAATCAAAAAAGCATTGCGCATACTATTGGGCGATACCAGTATGCACAATGCTTATAATAAGTGTTCAAGAACCGAACCTATATTTTAATTGCTTAAAGCTTTAAGTTTAGCTCTGTACTTAATAGCAGTCTGCGCCTCTTTTAAGGCTTGCTTCTTTTGCTTTTCAATAGCTTTAGCTTCTTGATAAGCCTTCTTTGCTTGTTGAAAACTTTTTTGCGCATCCTTGTAGTTTTCCTTTGCTCTCTTGCTTTGAGACACAGCATTTTTCAGCTCGTTCTGAAGAGTTTGTACGCGAAGATCTAACTGCTCGGATGGCATTGTTCTGTAATTAACCGTCTTGTCATCCTGTGCCAAAGCAGTACCGGTGAATGCGAGTACTGACAATAGAATTAAAATATTACGCTTCATATACTATTATATTGTTATTATAAAAAATGAAAATGTTTAGTTTTCACATAGTGCAAAAGTAATATTAATAATCTAATACACCAAATTCTATCTGAATTTAGATTGATGTTATTGCACGAATGAATATTTTTCAATAACTTAGTGCCACATAATCAATGTAGAATATATGAATGTTTCAAGTCGTATTGCAGTGATTGGTGGTGGTGCTGCAGGTTTCTTTGCAGCCATTACAGCCAAGCGTACCAATCCTGATGCTATGGTTATTATCTATGAGAAGACAGGCAGGGTGCTTACTAAGGTTGGCATTTCGGGCGGCGGACGTTGCAATCTGACAAATAGTTTTGCTAACATAAAGGATCTGAAACACGTATATCCCAGAGGTCATAGACTGATAACGCGTCTGTTCAAGCAATTTGATTATAAGAACACGTATCAATGGTTTGAAAATCATGGTGTAGAACTGGTGACACAAGCCGACCAATGTGTATTTCCCAAGGTTCAAGATTCACAGGCAATTATCAGTTGCCTGACAAATGAAGCGGCTAAACTTGGAATCAAGGTACTATCACATCATTGTCTGGCGGCTATTACACCGCAGGAAAAAGGGCAGCTGATCGTTAATTTTACAGATCATCCTGCACAACAATTTGATAAAGTTATTATTACAACAGGCGGCTCTCCCCTACTCAAAGGGCTTCAACAACATGCGCAGACGGGACATGAAATCATAGAACCAGTGCCCTCTCTGTTCACATTTAGTATCGATGACAAGGCTTTTACTAACTTAACAGGGATCGTAGTAGACCCAGTGAGTTTATCAATTCCTTCAACTAAGTTTAAAAGTGAAGGCGCATTGCTTATCACACACTGGGGCATGAGCGGTCCGGCAACACTGAAATTATCCGCTCATGCAGCCCGTTATCTGTATGAACATGAGTATAAAGTCAACGTAGCTATCAATTGGGTGAACGAAAAGAATGCTGCTATTGTTGAGCAACAACTTACAAAGATTGTTCAGAACAATCAGAAGAAACAACTATCTGGCATCGTTCCCTATCAACTTACAACTCGTATTTGGCAATATTTATTGGAACGATCAGGACTAGACTACAAAAAGCGTTGGGACGAACTAGGGCGAAAAGGTATGAACAAACTGATAGAAACGCTCACTAACGACGTGCATACCACTCAAGGAAAAGGTAGATTTAAAGATGAGTTCGTAACTTGCGGTGGTATTAGTCTGCAAAGTGTCAATGCCTGTACGCTGGAAAGTAAAGTATGCCGGCACTTGTATTTTGCAGGCGAAGTGCTGGATATAGACGGGATAACCGGTGGATTTAATCTACAAGCAGCTTGGACAACAGGCTATGTTGCAGGAAAATCGGCAGCAGAATCACTTCAAACACCACCCAATCAGTAATATTCTATTTCGTGACTTATATTAATCAGAGCATGCTCATGCCCGATAAACAAAAGCGAGTAATGAAAGCTAAAGCCTCACCACTCGCATTGGGCATATCTTGCAAAGATTGCTAAAATATCGTTATTTATAAGTTTACATCTTTTTTTTGACCTCTTTCAAAGCTTTCTTCCAGTCGCAATCTAATACAAACTGCGTGAGGAAATTATTATTGTTATAATAGGCTAAGACAACATCCTTATCCATATCATTAAATCTTGGACACCGAAGTGTTGCTTCTTTATAGATATTCTTAACCAGTTCCTTGTCTTTTTTCTTCTTAGCCTTAGCAAGATCCGTTAGATAATTATTTACGAAACAGTACATGGCATAGGCCTGAGTGTCTACCATGTGCATAGAACTATCGGGCATGAGTTCTCTCGTTTTCATCATCATGTACTTTAAGGCATCAACTTTAAAAGTGGCAACCTTACGCTTATCCAAATCGTTACTCTTGTCTTGTGCCACTTTAGTAGATGTTTGCAAAATCTCGTTGTAAACATTTTGTGCCTGTAGTGTAGCGTAAGACGTGCATAAAAGCACAAATGCGATAAATGTTTTTTTCATATTGATAATTGTTTTGTTACGACATTCATTTTTATTATTTTATAGATTTGAGCGAGTAGGATTCTTTGCTACAAAGTCTTTCCATCCACGATAATGTTTACCCTCTACACTCGGATTCTTCATTTGCATGAAATGGCAATAGGCGGCTCCAAGCGCGTCCGTTGCGTCCATAAACTTAGGCATTTCCATGCGGTCCAATTTCAGCAGTCGTTGCAGCATGTCTGCAACTTGCTCCTTAGAAGCTTGTCCTTGCCCAGTGATAGCCATTTTTATTTTTAGCGGAGCATATTCATGGATTGGGATGTCATGGTGGATTGCTGCGGCAATCGCAACTCCTTGCGCTCTTCCTAATTTAAGCATAGATTGAACATTTTTGCCAAAAAAAGGCGCTTCGATAGCCATTTCGTCGGGAAGATATTCATCAATAATACCCGTAATGCGGTCAAAAATTTTCCCAAGACGCAGATAAGGGTCCTTTATCTTCCGCAAGTCTATGATACCCATGGCCACCATCTGTGCTGCATTCCCAACGACCTTAATGACTCCATAGCCCATGACATTGGTACCGGGATCAACACCTAATATGATTTTCTGAGTTTTATCCAATTCTTTATCTATTTGAGTTTGACCGTCATCTGCCCATATAGGGATTATGAGCCAATTCCTCACCAATGCTTGTTTGCGGACCATGACCCGGCAATACCTGTGTACAGTCGGGTAATTGTGCTAATTGGCGCAGACTATTAATAATCATAAACATGCTACCTTCTGCAAAGTCTGTGCGACCAATACTGCGATAGAAAAGCGTATCGCCACTGAAAAGCATATTCTCCGAAGCTATATAGAAGACCGCACTACCTTTTGAATGCCCCGGTGTTTGGATAACTTTTATTTCGTGATTACCAAACTTGATGATTTCATCGCTTTCCAGATAATGACTTACGTCAGGCAGCTCATAGGAAAGTTCCATATTGTAAAACACCCGGGCTTGTGTCTTGAGTGAAGCCATCAGATGCTTGTCTTCGGCACAAACTTGAGGCTGTAGCCCAAAGTTGTCATATATAGTATCGTTTCCGAAGTTATGATCCAAGTGTCCGTGGGTGGCCAGAAGATGAACAGGATGTAGTTCATTTTCTTTTATGTATGCAACGATGACCTGCCTTTCCTCTGGGAAATATGCTCCACAATCTATGATGACAGCTTCTCTTGTTTCATCATAAACAAGATAGCAATTCTCTTGGAGCATATTGCATACAAAAGTTTTTATCTTAATCATTTAAATTAATAGGAATAAACAATATATTTTTCTTTAAACCATTCTTCTTCAAAATAGTTACTAATGGGAATAGTATCAACCCGTTTACCCATTGGCTTTAGTTCTTGAGCAAGTTGCCCTCCCTTCAAACAAATAATACCATTAGGATGAGCATTCCTCATTGTTTTACTGATATTCTTCCTGACAATTTTAAACATGTCGGGAAGCGGCATAACAGCTCTGCTAACAACAAAATCGTACATTCCTTTTTCTTCTTCACCGCGCAAATGTACGGGAGTGGCATTCTGCAATCCTATTGCTTGAGCTATTTCACGAGCGACCATCACTTTCTTCCCTGTTCCATCTATCAATTTAAACTGACAATGAGGAAACAAGATCGCAAGCGGTATACCCGGGAAACCACCACCACATCCAAAGTCGAGTATATGGCTTCCATCCGTAAAATGAAATTCTTTGGCAATAGCTAAAGAATGGAGAATATGATGCTCGTATATGTTGTCTATGTCTTTGCGCGAAACGACATTGATTTTTTCATTCCATTCTTTATAAAGCCCCCCCAATAATTCAAATTGATGGCGCTGTACATCCGTTAACTCTTTAAAGTATTTATTGATAAGTTCCATTATAAAAATCGCTTAATTCTTACACTTATCAATCATTCCAGAAGTGAAGTTCGTTCGTCTTGATTGGAATAATAATAAATGAATCATGAAGAATAAAATTATGGAGGAGCTTAGACGTCAAATCAAACACAACAGGAAAACAGCTACAGAAAAATGCTGATACAGCCATGAAAACTGTTGACAATGTTAACGTAATGCTCTTTTCCAACTGATATATCCGTTTGATTCTTTTGCAAAAATACATCATTTTACACCATACTTATCTTTATATATATAAACTTTTTGTATTTTTGCACAAAATTTTGATTATTCATGACAAAAGTTTTTCTTTTTGACTTGGATGGTGTTATTTTTGATACAGAGTCCCAATATTCGACTTTATGGCAGGCATTAAGTGCTAAATATCTACCAAATATAGATAGTATCGAAAACAAAATCAAAGGTCAGACGCTTGAACAAATCTTTGGTACCTATTTCCCGGGATTGAAAGATGTGCAGGCTTCGATTATTGAAGAGCTCAATAGTTTAGAGAAAAACATGAATTATACTTATATTTCCGGTTTTGAGCATTTTATCAAGAAGTTGCGCTCAAAAGGCCTTTATACAGCTGTCATTACTAGCAGTAATCTTCCAAAGATGGAGCAAGTTTATGCGCAGCATCCAGAGTTCGTGGATTATTTTGACAGAATATTTACGAGCGAGGACTTTACAGAGAGCAAACCGCATCCACAATGCTATTTGATGGGTGCAGATTACTTTGAGGCAATACCCGAAGAGTGTATTGGTTTTGAAGACAGCATTAATGGTTTAAAATCAGTCAGAGCTGCTGGTATAACGGTTGTAGGATTAGAGACAACGAATTCTCGAAAAGAAATTGCTCCACTGGCAGATCTGGTGATACCACATTATAAGGGATTAGAGTTTGAGGATATACACAAGCTAATCCTATAAGTTACACTTTAATATTACATTTTGGATACTCAGAATACCCCCGTACACGCGAAGCTTTGGCATACAGCGTTTTGGAAGTTGGCTTTTGCGTGCTTTTTTCTGACAGCTGCCGTATATACGCAGTTTGTCTCATTGCCCTCCATGCTACTTTCCTTAAATTTTTCACCATCGTTAGTGGCATTAATTTTTGGTAGCTATGGTGTAGGGCTTTATCTCTTAGGAGCAAAATGCTCTTATCTTATTCAGACCTATAGACGTAACAATGTATGCATTAGGAGTGTTTTAGGAGTAGTAGTTATTCTTGGGGCAATAGGACTCCTTTCAAAAGAAAATCACTATCTAACTTCGTGGACATATATATGGGGACGTGTTGTATTGAATCTATTATTAGGAGCGTTCTATGGGCTTTCTCAAATGATTTTAACATCAACATTAGTCATAGATGTGTGCGAATCTTTCCGGCGAACAGAGGCAAACTATGTAAGTGGATGGTTTTCCCGTTTCGCACTACCATTAGGCCCTCTTTTAGCCATTTTCATGCTGCACATTAGTGGTTTCCAAGTGAACTATTGGGGAGCAATGGGGCTTGCATTTATTGCTTTATGTTTAATATTGCTGGTACAATTCCCCTTCAAATCCCCTGAAGATGATGTTCCGCATTACAGCTTAGATCGCTTTTTCTTACCTCAAAGCATTATCTTGTTCTGTAATCAAATCCTCATCTTGGTCGTTGTTGGAATGTTACTGGTCAACAACTTTAACATACGCTTTTATTCACTGATGCTTGTAGGACTATCATTAGCGATCATTTCGGAGCGCTTTGTTTTTGTGAATGCGGATTTGAAAAGCGAAATTATAACCGGACACTTTGCGATTATCATAGCATTGTTGCTCATGATACTTAAACAAAAAGATGTTGTCATTGACATGATCGAGCCGGCATTAATAGGCTTGGGAGTTGGGATTATCGGAGCAAGGTTCCAGTTATTTTTTATAAAATTAAGTAAGCATTGCCAACGAGGAACAAGCCAAAGCACTTTCTTTCTAGGATGGGAAACAGGATTGTTATTGGGAGTAGCTTTAGGATATCTTTTCTTTTATGACAACCCACTACTTATATCAATAATTGCACTAAGTATTTCATTTTTTTCTCTGCTTATTTATCACTTTTATACGCATAAGTGGTATTTAGAAAATAAAAACAGATAGATAACGTTATTTACCAAGATGATACACAAGTTTGGCTTTTTTATACTTAGCGCTATCGCCATCATAAGCTTGACATCTTGTGCTGTTGACGATCATTTTTCTTCAGACACCAATCAAGGTTTGGTCTTTTCTGAAGATACGATTCGTATGGATACTGTTTTTACAGCTGTCCCTTCTTCCGCACGTTCTTTTTGGATTTATAATCGAACAAGTAGGAACCTACGCTTTGGTGTCGTGCTTGAAAAAGGAAACCAATTAGGGTTTCGGGTAAATATAAATGGCCTCTACTTGAGCGCGGTTAAAGGGAGCCAAATTCATGATATAGAATTAGAATCAAATGATAGCATAAGAGTTTTTGTGGAATTAACAGCCCAGAAACAAAGTCAAGAGGTCATTTCGTTATTGGAAGATAAGCTTTATTTCATGTTTGGCAATGGACTCAAGCAAGAAGTTGTCATGCAGGCATACTCATTGAAAGCAGATATTATTGACACATGGATAGTGGAAGAAGATACTGAGTGGCAGAGCACACGCCCATGTCTTGTAAAAGGAGGAATTGTAGTGAAAGAGAATGCTACATTTACCATAGATGGGGGGGCGAAGTTTTATTTTACGTCACAAGCCTCATTGCGCGTGGATGGCAAGATTCTATGTAAAGGAACTCCCCAAAAACCTATTGTTTTTAGAGGAGCTCGTTTAGATAATATTGACAGAGAAATACCTTATGATAGAATTAGCGGTCAATGGAAAGGGATTAGCATTGGTCACAATTCTTATGAAAATTACATGAAGAGTGTAGATATTCATTCGGCAAAGAATGGCATATTCTGCGATTCAACAGAAGATGCACAACGAAGTAAAATAGAAATATTTCAGAGTTGGATACATAATTGTGATGGATATGGTTTGTCTGCAAATAATGCCAAGGTTTATATAGAAAATAGTATAATTTCGAACGCGGCAAAAAACTGTTTGGCATTCCATGGTGGTAATGTGACTTTAAATGGAATTACAGTTGCACAATTCTATCCTTTTGTGGGAGGAAGAGATAAAGCGCTATACATTTCTGATCAATCTCCTTTACATTTCAGCATGCTCAACTCAATTATTACTGGCTATAGTGATTCTGAAGTTGAGATTGTTCAGAAGAAAGCCTCAGAAGAAAATGTATGTAAATTTAGCAATTGCCTTTTGCGCACAAAACGTCCTACAAAAGAAAACGATTTATCCCATTTTGAGAATAATGTATATGAGGAACCCAAAGATACGATTGGAGTGGGATTATTTCAATTTCATGGTATTGATTTAAAAACATTATATTACAACTTTCGATTGAAAAAAGAGGCAAAAGCAGTCGGATTGGCCGATCCTAAATCTGCGCCGCATATTGATTATACAGGACAGAAAAGGGATTCTTTACCGGATATTGGCGCCTATGAGTTCATTGAAAATTAAAGAACATAATAATATGAAAGACCAGAAGTTAGAAATAAATTTTAGGAGTTGTCTACTCGATGAATTAAATGCTGATGAGCAAGAATTAGTTCGGGCAGCCATGCAAGCAACGTCTAATTCGTATGCAAAATACAGTCATTTTTGCGTTGGAGCTGCTGTTCGATTGGCAGATGGAAAAATTGTGATTGGGGCAAACCAAGAAAATGCAGCGTTCCCCTCTGGATTATGTGCAGAACGTACTGCGATATTTGCAGCTCAATCTCAATATCCTGATCAAGCAATCTTGCAATTGGCAATCGCTGCAAGAAACCCAAATGGCTTTTTGGAATCGCCGATTACTCCTTGTGGAGCCTGTAGACAAGTTATGATGGAAATAGAAGATCGTTATGGCATTTGTTTGAAGATATTTCTCTATGGTAGCAAGGAACTCTACATCATAGAGTCTGTAAAGGATATGTTACCATTTTCATTTATTGATAAAAATATGAGAGGGTAAAGAACTATGATAAAACTTTTATATATTCTGGCTCTTTTATATGCTACAGCTGGAGAGGTTGTAATGGCGCAAGATTCAAAAGACTTATCCATGCTTGTAGGAACATATACAGATACACAAAGTCATGGGATTTATTCCTTTCGCTTTGACCAGCAAACTGGTACACATATGGTCTTAGACTCTTTGGCATTCGTAAATCCATCTTATCTGGCGTTTGGACCTACACCAAAATATTTCTATGCTGTGAAAGAGGTTAATGATAAAACCGCCTCTTTGAGTGCGATAGGATTTGATGAACAAACAGGAAAAATGACTTTACTAAATACGCAACTTACTCATGGAGAAGATCCATGTTATGTAGAGGTTACTCAAAAAGCTGTCTTTACAGCAAATTATAGCGGTGGTTCTCTAAGCCTTTTTCCACTAATGGATGATGGAAAGCTGGCTCCGACAAGTGATTTGTTTAAAGGTGAGATTGGTGGTCCAGACCTTACAAGACAAAATTTTCCACATGTACATTGTGTCAAACAGATGCATGACGGATATGTTTTAGCTTCAGATTTTAGTGCTGATAGAATTCT
>CAUURC010000070.1:0-14510 GCA_963547405.1 uncultured Prevotella sp. | reverse complement strand
CTGACTTAATAACAGAACTTTTTCTGATTCATTGTACTTTATCATGACTTTTTTACTGTTGGGAAACTGTCAACTTATTCAGTACACGTCAAATCACCCAACTGATGTGTCACATTGCCCCACTGATTTGTGACATTGTCGCTTTCATCCCACCCATAGCCGCTTTCATCCTGCCCACAGCCGCTTTCACCCCACCCATCGGCTTCTAATGATAATCTACCTTATACACGTTCATACCGAACGGATATGCCCCAAGAGACATATTCGTTCGGTATGATTCATTTCAAGCCTGTTTATTTAAAAGCGGTTGAGGGTTTCGACAATGTATTCTACTTCATTATCGGTCAGCGTTTGATTACAGGGAATACTGAGTTCGGTGCGTGCCAGTTTCTCGGTGATGGGAAACCGGAGTTTGTTCCAACCTTTGTAACAGCGTTGGCGATGGGGAGCGACGGGATAATGGAGGGCTGTTTCGATACCGTTGTCGTGCAGGTATTGTTGCAAGGCATCACGACGTTCGCAGAAAACAGGAAAGATGTGATGCACGTTGTCGGCTATCGGGTCGAATGAAAGGGAGATAGCGGAGTTGTCAAGGTTGGCAACGATGTATTCGGCAATCTCTTTTCGGCGTTGGTTTTCATGATCGAGATATTTCAATTTCACGTTCAGCACAGCGGCCTGAAGCTCGTCAATGCGGCTGTTACGGCCTTTATAAGTACAAAAATACTTACGTTCTGAACCATAATTACCCAGCGATCGGACTACCGTAGCCAGTTCGTCATCGTCCGTCGTCACGGCTCCGGCATCGCCCAAGGCACCAAGATTCTTCGTCGGATAGAAGCTGTGGCCGGCCGCATGCCCCAAATGACCGGTCTTCTGTTGGTTGTAAGTACAGCCGGCCGCCTGCGCGTTGTCTTCAATCAGCAGCAACTGGTGGCGCTTACACACCTCGGCAATGGCTTCGTTCATGGCGCAACGGCCGTAGAGATGCACCAGAAGCACGGCTCGGGTTTTATTGGTGATGGCCCGTTTCATGAGATAATCGTCGAGCTCGAGCGAGGAATAATACGGTTCTACCAGCACCGGTTTCAGTCCATTCTCGGTAATGGCAAGGATGGAAGCAATGAAAGTGTTGGCCGGCACAATCACTTCATCGCCTTCTTTCAGCTTTCCCATCTCCTTGTAGGCACGAAAGATGAGCGTCAAAGCATCGAGTCCGTTACCGCAACCAATGCAATGGCGAGTTCCGATGTAGTCGGTATATGCCGTTTCAAACGTTTTTGTGGCCTCACCAAGCAGATACCAGCCTGAGGCAACGACCTGATTGGCCGCCTCTTGAATCTCTTCCGAATGTTGTTCGGTTATTTTTTTTAATGAAAGATATTCTATTTTCATACGTTCCATTCGTACCAATCCCAACACAAACCTCGGGCGCCGTAGCCTTCTTTCTGAAAAATGAGATTCTCGTTTAAATATAATCCCCGGTTCTCCGTGGAGCGTCCGAAGTCGAAATAGCGATATTCAGCCAATGTTTCGGGTATGATTTGGCTATAGATTTTGTCGATAGCCCCCCACTGTTTGCCCTTGGCGCTGGCCGAACTGTACTGCGCGTGCGCCACCTGCGGCGTGAGATAGAGCACCACTCCGGCCAATAGTTCGCCATCGACAGTGGCTGTATAGAGCTTGATATGGTCGGGAAAACGGCTGTGGAGCAAGCTGATTTCGTCCAAATTATGCACCGGTTGCACGCCATATTTGGCGTTAAGATTCTCTGTCAGTATCTCCCAGAAACCCGCAAAGTCGTCTGATTGTCGCACGACAACACCTTGTTTGTCGGCCCTACCGACCGCTCTGCGCCGCACGCGCTGCCATCTCTGCTCACTGCCACGGGTTATGACCGAGCCAATATCACGGGCGACAAGGCGTGCTTCGCATGTTCTGAAGATGGCATACAAGTCCTCTTCGGCTGCCATTCGGTGATAAATCCAGGGTATGCACTTGTAAACCACTTTCTCTATCCCCTGTGCCCGCAGATAATCGTTTAGCTCTTCAAAGAGCCTAACGGTGTCGGCGGCCGTGGCCTGTGCGTCCATAACAAGCCCGCCGTAGGTCAATCCCGCGTGCGATAGCAAGGTATTTCCCTCTCGGTTGGCCGGCAAAAGGGCGTAAAGGCGGCCCTTGAGATAGAAAAGAAGGGAGAAATCGGCGAACCGATGTTGATGATATTCCATGTAATTGCGGTCGAAGAGGAACGTCCCGTTCTTCGATTGGGCTACGAAAAGGTTCCAGTCGTCCCGCAACTCAGCTGTATATCTCCTTATTTTGAACATTTCAGATAAGTCAGAAACTCTTGATAATCACGGATATAGTCCTCTTCCTCGAACTCGTCTGAGGCCAACGACAGACAGACGGCGCCACTGGAGAAGTCTTCCAATGTGCGCCATACCCCTGTATTGACAATCAATGCCTCGTAGGGATGGTTCATGTAGTAGGTCTGACGCTCGCTTCCATTGTCCAAAACGACATTGAAACTGCCGCTCACAGCTATCAGAGCCGAGCGGCAATGCTTGTGCGCGTGACCTCCGCGGCTCTCTCCGGCCGGAACGTCGTAGGTCCAATACACTCTCTTTATCTCAAAAGGAAGGTGTCGCAACTGCTCCGCCACCGTCAGATTGCCTCTCGGATCGGTTATTCGGGGCAGCTTAATGATTTCTCCTAACGGGTTTGTCATATACTGAAAACGCAATATTGATTAATCGGGAATAATGGTTTCGACCACACGCTTGGCCTTGTCACGCAGCAGGTTGATATCTTCACCCAACTCGCCGTAGCACAATACCACGCCCATCCGACGTCCCACATGCTGTGCGGGCTTACCGAAGACGCGCACACGGGTACGATCTTCCTTCAACGCTTCTACGAGTTGGTAGTCCGGTTCATGGTCGGCGTTCTCTTTGGCCAGCACCACGGCACTGCAACCATAGTGCTCCAAGTGGATAGCGGGGATGGGCCAGCCCATGATGGCACGTAGGTGAAGCTCAAATTCACTCAGGTTGGTGGTGTGTCCGAGCGTCACCATACCCGTGTCATGGGGCCTTGGACTTAGTTCAGAGAAGATAACCTCGCCCTGTTTGGTCATGAAGAACTCCACGCCCCATAAGCCATGACCCGTCAATGCCTTTGTCACTTCGGCGGCCATGTGCTGCGCCTGCTTTAGCGCTTCATCCGAAATATGATACGGCTGCCAGCTTTCGCGGTAGTCGCCGCCTTTCTGTATGTGACCGATAGGAGGACAGAAGAGCGTCGGGCCATCCTTTTGCGTCACCGTGAGCAGCGTAAACTCCGAATCAAAGTCGATAAATTCCTCGATAATCACTTCTTTTACGTCACCGCGTCCTTCCTCCATTGCCTCGTGGAAGGCCGCCTCCAGTTCGTCATCGTTGTGTACGTAGCTTTGGCCATGCCCGCTCGAACTCATCAAGGGCTTCACCACACACGGGAAACCGATGGCGTCTGCCGCCGTCTTAAACTCATCGAAAGTCTTCGCGTAGAAATATTTGGCGGTGCGCAGACCCAGTTCTCGCGAAGCCAAATCGCGAATGGCACGACGATTCATGGTGTAGTTGACGGCCCGTGCCGAAGGAGTCACCTGAATACCCTGCCGCTCGAAGTCGAACAAACGCTCGGTACGGATGGCCTCTATCTCCGGTACGATAATGTCGGGGCGATGCTTCTCGACCGCCGCCGTGAGCGCGTCTCCGTCGAGCATGCTGAATACCTCACGCTCATCGGCCACCTGCATGGCCGGCGCATTGTCGTATTTATCGCAGGCTACCACGTAGAGACCGGCTCGTTTGGCCGCAATCGTAAACTCCTTACCCAGTTCTCCCGAGCCTAATAACATGATTTTCTTCATTTTAACCTTGTCTATTGTCCAACTGTTTGTTATCTATTGCCATACATCTGAGCGTAATACTTCTGGTAATCGCCACTCGTCACCTCCTCTATCCATGCCTGATGATCGAGGTTCCACTTAATGGTCTTCACGATACCGTCGGCAAACTTCGTTTCAGGAGCCCAACCGAGTTCGTTCTTTATCTTCGTGGGATCGATGGCATAGCGCAGGTCGTGACCCAAACGGTCGGCCACATACGTGATGAGATCGTTGTTAATCCAACTGATGTCGATATCTCCATTGGCGTCCTTCACCTGCTTTTTCAGTATATGGCGCAAGCTCTTGTCGGCTTCCATCATATCGTGAATGGTCTTGATGGTGAGCTTCACGATGTCGATATTCGTCATTTCGTTATGTCCTCCCACGTTATATACCTCACCCTCACGGCCTTCGCGTACTACCAAATCAATGGCTTTGCAATGGTCTTCCACGTAAAGCCAGTCGCGCACGTTGAGTCCCTGACCGTAGACGGGCAGCGGTTTGCCCTCCAGAATATTGTTGATGATGAGCGGAATGAGCTTTTCGGGGAAGTGATACGGCCCGTAGTTGTTGGAACAACGCGTGATAGTGACAGGCATACGATAGGTGTCGTGATAGGCCATGACAAATAAATCGGCGCTCGTTTTGCTCGCGCTGTAAGGACTATGTGGGCATAGCGGCGTCCGTTCGGTGAAGAATCCTTCCGCGCCCAGGCTGCCATACACCTCGTCGGTAGACACCTGATGATAGCGTTTGCCCGCTTTCCATGCGGGATAGCCCTGCGCGTCCTTGCCGGTAACCCACGCTTTGCGAGCAGCGTCGAGTAAATTCTGCGTTCCAAGGATGTTAACGCTCAGGAAAAGCTGCGGATCTTCAATGCTACGGTCTACATGGCTCTCGGCCGCAAAGTTGACTACATAGTCGATATCGTGCTCGGCAAAGAGGCTGTCAAGCAACTCCCGGTCGCGGATGTCGCCCTTCACGAAGAGGCAACGCTCGCCGTCGATGTCGTCTTTGATCGTTCCCAAGTTTCCGGCGTATGTCAACGCGTCAAGAACAATGACCTTAATATTTTCGTTCTGATACTTTCTGTGGAGCAGATACTTGATAAAATTAGCACCGATAAAACCAGCGGCACCTGTTACTAAATAGGTTTTCATATATATAATAATGTTTTATTAGCAAGTCAAAACTATTCCGGATACTTACGGATAATCAGTACAATCACAGCACTACTGACCATTCCAACCGCTACAACACCAGTCAGAAATAGTTTAAAGGATATCATATTGGACATAAAAAGGACGATGAAAAGCGCTATAATCAGCAATTCAACGGCCGAACAAGCCAAAATTAATTGTTTACGCGTCATACGATAGAGTTTTTATAATGGTGATAGAGTCTATTCAATGTTTGGTTCCCAGCGTGATGACTTCACAGTCGGCAAACCTGCTACCGTCGATGGTAAGCCTCACAAGGGTGCGTTCCCGATGCCATCCCATCAGTCCCGCGGCCCCCGGATTGATGTGCAGCAGATTCAAATGTTTGTCGGGCATGACCTTGAGAATATGCGAATGGCCCGAAATGAACACGTCGGGCGGCGACGCGAACAGCTTGTTGACAACCGAACGATCGTACTTGCCCGGATAGCCACCGATGTGCGTCATCATTACGTCTACATCCTCGCACTTGAAACGCAGCAGTTCGGAATAGCGTGTCCGCAGGTCGTAGCCGTCGCAATTGCCATAAACGGCTCGGAACACGGGCTTCATGGCCTCAAACCGATCGGCCAGTTCCAACGAACCGATGTCGCCCGCGTGCCAAATTTCGTCGCAATCGTTCAGATAGGTGATATATTGATCATCCCAATAAGCGTGCGTATCGCTGAGTATTCCTATTTTTTTCATTTGTCAGAAGTCATTTGGAAGCGGTGGCGAACGAACTCCTCAATCAGAGCCGCCGTTCCTTTCAAGCCCAACAGACTTGAATTTACACAGAGATCATAGCTCGAAGCGTGTCCCCATTTCTTACCCGTATAGTAGTTATAATAAGCCGCACGACTCTCTTCCTTGTCTTCTATAAACTTGCGGACAGCCTCCTCGCTCAACCGCAGACGCTCACGGATACGCCGCAGGCGCTCTTCCGGGTCGGCCATGATGAAAATATTGACCACGTTCTGACAGTCGCGCAGGATATAATCGGCCGTTCGTCCCACGAAAACGCAGTCTGATTGTTCGGCTACCTTGCGGATAGCGTTACTCTGGAACTGATAAAGACTCTCTTGTGAGAAGTCGTTTCGGTAGAAATTATTCTCTCCTAAGAGCGGAACATGCAGGTGGAATAGCGAGCGCAGAAATCCTTTCTGTTCATCGTTTTGCTCGAAGAACGTTTCGCTGAAACCGCTTTCTTTAGCCGCCAGATTCAGAATCTCTCTGTCGTAGAAAGCAAATCCTAAGTTGTGGGCCAGTTCTTTGGCGATGAGCAGTCCGCCGCTACCAATCTGTCGACCTATATTGATAATCCGTGTTGTGTTGTTCATTGGCGCGAAATCTTATGTATTTGATTGAACTTTCTCATATACACCATCATAATGATGGCTGCCACGACGGCTGCCGTCAAGTCGGACGAGGGCAAAGCGTACCAAACGCCGTTGACACCCCAGAACTCCGGCAGAATGGCCAAGAGAGGCAAGAGGAACAACAGCTGACGTGAGAGGCTCATGAAGATGCTTATTTTCACCTTGCCGATACATTGGAAGAAGTTGGCAATCACCATTTGATAGCCTATCACGGGAAATACAAGCATGTTGATGCGAATGGCCGGGATGGCAAGGTCGATGAGTGCCGTGTCGGTGGTAAACATGCGGGCACAATAATAAGGCAGGAACATGGCCACAAGCCAGCCTACCGTCATGATGACTGTGGCGAAAATAATACTGAGCTTCAGCACTTGCAGCATGCGGTCGATGCGCTGCGCGCCGTAGTTATACCCCGCAATAGGCTGCATTCCCTGATTAATACCCATCACAAACATGATGAAGACCATTGCGATTCCATTACTAATGCCATAGGCACCCACCGTCATGTCGCCACCGAATTTCACGAACTGGTTGTTCATAAAGATGACGATGATACAGGCGCACACGTTCATGAGGAAGGGCGAGATACCGACACCGATGATATTCTTCACCAGATTGGCCTTCAGCCGATAGATTCCGCGCTTCAGATGGAGCAGTTCGTCTTGATTGCTAAACAGTCTCAGCTGCCACATAAGGGCCAAAAACTGCGAAATAATGGTAGCGAAGGCGGCGGCGCGGATACCCCAATGCCACCACCAGATAAACACCACGTCGAGCAGAATGTTGCACACCACCGTAAACATGGTGGCATACATGGCGTGACGAGGCTTGCTGGCGGCGCGCAATACAGCATTCATGCCGAAATACATGTGAGTGAAGACGTTGCCTAAAAGGATGATTTGCATGAAATCGCGGGCGTATGGAAGCGTCTGATCACTGGCTCCGAAAAACCGGAGGATAGGATCGAGAAAGATAAGGCACGTTAATCCCAGCACGAGTCCTACAATCAGATTGAGCGTCACGGTATTTCCCAGAATGTTTTCGGCCGTGGCATAGTCCTTTTGGCCCAACTTCACGGAGATGGCCGTTGAAGCTCCGACGCCCACGGCGGCACCGAACGCACCCGAGAGATTCATGAAAGGGAAAGTAATGGCCAGCCCCGAGATAGCCATAGGCCCCACCACTTGCCCGATAAACATACGATCGATAATGTTATAGAGCGACGAAGCCGTCATGGCAATGATGGCCGGCAGAGCATATTGCACCAATAGGGAACCAACGGGTTTGGTTCCCAACTCAAGTGTCGCTTTCTTATTATTATCCATAAACTTGTCTGTTGTTGCCGAAGGTGGCGCGCCGAGCGAAATCATTAAGCCTCCATGAAGCATGGCTGCTAACCATTCATCCCAACGACCTTTCATCCTTGCAACCTATTTACAAAGATAGCGTAAACACGGCAAACCGCAAAGAAAACCCCAAAGAAATGCCCCACTGCGGTCGTAGAATCCTTTCCGACATCGGTATGATAAGCTGTAACACTCCTAAAGACTAAATGTTAAAATTCATCTGATATCTTTACAAACAGAGAAAAATGGCTGCGTTATTTCAAAAAAGATTCTATCCGCGTCCAAATACGCGAATTTTGAGGCATTTTATAAAGCGTTCATAATCAGCCGTTTGTGCTTTTGGGCAAATCCCAAAACCCCGTTTCGCCCCCGATTCCTGCCGTTTTAAGCGGGCAAAAGGGGCACTTCTGCCGTGCGAAAGGGCTGCTTTTAGGTGCTAAAAGCTATGCTTTTGATGGGTAAAAGCTATGCTTTGAGCCTTCAACGCTACTTTCGGAAAGTAAAAAGGGTTTGAAATCACCATTTCAAAGATTAGATGAAGCGTTCCCGAAGTGTTAATTTCGTGTATCTTTTCTTTACAAAACATGAGTTAGCGAGAAAACGGATAGCCGATTAAAGTCGGCCGATTGACAAACAAAAAAATCCGGTAAGCAAACTCATGGCTTGCTTACCGGCACCTATAACCGTCGACTTGTTAACCCACCAAGTCGCCTAGTCGATCGCGATTGCGCGTTGCACCTTCACCTTCTGTTCATCCAGCTTTGGCAAATTGATGGTCAACACACCATTCTCCACTTTGGCCGCGATCTTCTCTTTGTCTACATCGTCGGGCAGAATGAGCGTCTGCTCGTATTTCGTATAGCTAAATTCACGGCGCAGATAATGGAATTGCTTGTTGCTTTCCTGCTCATCTTCCTTGCGCTCCAGCTTGAGAGCAAGATTGCCTTCGTCATTGATATTCACCATGAAGTCCTCCTTGCTGGCGCCCGGAGCGGCCAGTTCTACCACATAAGCCTGCGGTGTTTCCTTCACGTTGATAGCCGGTGCCGTGGCATTGGCCCGTGGCATGTAATCGTTTTTAAAGAAATCATTGAATGCTTTTGAAATCCAATCATTCGTGTACATTACCGGTGTCATAATCATTACCTCCTGTTTATTGATTAATTTGTTAAACTTTACCTTGGTGTAGTGTTTCTATTGCGCTACACTCTTTACAAGGCAACATACATACCAGCGCCATTTTTCGTGTCATTTTGACAAAACAACAGACAAAATGGCATAAAAGTGCGATTTACAAAGCTCCGAAAGCGCGATTATAAGGAAAAGTTATTAATTTTACAACATTCCATTACAGATTGAGTTATATATATAGCTTAAAGGCTCAAAGATAGGAAATGAACACAGAGAACACCATGCAAATCAGCGACGGCATGACACAAGCAGAACTGGCCATCAAACGTATGACCGATATATTATTGGCTGCTGCAGGTTTGATATTGCTGTTTCCGGTGTTTGTCATCATCACGTTGCTCCTGCAATGTCAGCACAACGGACCTGTCTTTTTTCGGCAAAGGCGCATCGGCTATCACGGCAAGGCCTTCACAATCTATAAGTTTCGCACCATAAGCAGCGAAATTGAAGAAGAAAAGCCACAACTGATGGCAAATTGCGATGCCAACAACTCAACTCGTTTGGAACAATTCCTGCGGAGTCACCATCTTGATGAGTTGCCTCAACTATGGAACGTACTGCGGGGCGACATGTCGTTTGTGGGGCCGCGTCCTGAACGGCTGTATTTCATTCGTCAAATCATGGCTGTGGACAAACGCTACGAACAGATCTACCGAATGCGTCCCGGCATCACCTCGGAGGCTTCGATCTACAACGGTTATACCGATAGCTTGGGGAAGATGATACGCCGCATGAAGATGGATTTGGACTACCTGCAACGCCGCAGCCTATGGCTCGATCTGAAAATCATCATCAAAACGGTGACAACACTTATTCAAGGAAAGAAAATCTAACAGAAAATAATTCTACATTATATATGAAAAAAGCAATTCTCATATTCGCAATAGCCATTCTATCTTCTTTATCTCTATCCGCGCAGTCAAGCATGACCGACGAACAGGTCATGACGACCATCATGCGCGAACACGCTGCCGGCAAATCACAAGCACAAATCGTGACCAAGCTAATGCAAAGTGGCGTGGACATCAATCAGATCAGAAGGGTGAAGAAACGCTATGAACGGTTGAAGGATAACAAAGGACTGGGGATGCTGGCTGACGAAAACGGCAACAAGTCTGATAACCGCCTGCGCCAAAACAACGGTGAGTCTAAGCAGCAAGTTGCCAAGCAAAAGATTACCACCGACATGCAAATCACGGCTATGCCGACCGACATAACCATGCAGAAAAGTGAATTGGCCAAACAGCAGAGCGATATGGAAAAGGAACTCTATGGCATCTTACCCATGGATTCTGCCCAACTGCTGAAACAACTACTGGCCGAACGCGATCAAAAAAACAAGGTTTTCGGGCGCGATATTTTTAATAACAAATTGCTTAGCTTTGAGCCCAACATGAACATCGCCACCCCACAGAACTATCGTTTGGGGCCGGGCGATGCCGTTATCATCGACATCTATGGCGCTTCACAGAAAACAATGAACGCCACGGTAGCGCCCGATGGTGACGTCACCATCGAAGGATTTGGGCCCGTTCAGGTGAGCGGACTGACCGTGGAGCAAGCCAACGCTCGGCTGCGATCTACGCTTGGCGCACGTTACAGCAGCAGTAAAGTGAGGCTCACCGTGGGCCAGACCAAGACGATTACGATCAATGTGATGGGTGAAGTGAAGATACCCGGCACCTACACGTTGTCGGCTTTTTCCACCGTTTTTCAAGCCCTCTACATGGCCGGTGGCACAAACGATCTGGGAACACTGCGTAATATAAAAGTATATCGCAACAACCAACTCGTTACTGTGGTTGATATCTACGACTACATACTGAACGGCAAGATGAGCGGCAACGTACGATTGGCCGACGGCGACATCATTATCGTAGGCCCTTACGACAGTCTGGTAAAGATAGACGGCAAGGTGAAACGCCCCATGTTTTACGAAATGAAGAAGAGCGAAAGCCTCAGCTCATTGCTAAAATATGCCGGCGGCTTCGCGGGCGACGCTTATCGGAAGAGCGTTCGGGTGAATCGCAAGAACGGACGCGAGTATTCCGTGTTCAATGTAGACGAATTCGACTTCAGTAATTTCCGCATAGCCGACGGCGACTCCGTAAGTGTAGACTCTATCTTGCCACGCTATAAGAATACGGTAGAAATCAAGGGGGCCGTATTCCGTCCCGGACTTTACAACATCAACAGCCGTACTCATACCATTCGATCACTCATCGAACAGGCTGAAGGCGTCACCGAGAATGCCTTTACGGCCCATGCCGTGATGCACCGCATGAAAGAAGACCGAACACTGAAGGTCATACCGATCGACGTGGCGGGCATTATGAAGGGCACCGTAGCCGACATTCCACTGTGTGAGAACGATGTTCTCTTTATCCCGACACGCAGTGACATGATGCAGGAAAAGACCATCACGATTCACGGCGAAGTGCATTATCCGGGCGTATATCGCTATGCCGACGACGAAACGATAGAGGACATCGTGCTCCAAGCAGGCGGTTTGAAAGAAACTGCGTCTACGATTAAGGTGGATGTAGCCCGTCGGGTCAGCAATCCCAAGGCGCTTCGGAACGACAGTATTATAGCCAAGACCTATTCATTCAGCCTGAAAGACGGTTTTGTTATTGATGGCGAACCGGGCTTTAAGCTCATGCCATTCGACGAAGTGTACGTGCGTCGCAGTCCCGCCTACTCTGCTCAACGTAATATAACGATAGAAGGACAAGCCACGTTTTCAGGTGTCTATACGCTTTCGTCCAAAAATGAACGGCTGAGTGAGGCCATCCGCAAGGCCGGTGGTCTGACGGATATGGCTTATGTGAAAGGCGCCCGTCTTATCCGACGCACCTCGTTAGATGAGCAGGGACGCATTCAGACCGTCACACGCTTGCTTGAGGCACAGGTGGGGCAGAAAGACAGTCTCAATGCGGCTATGCTGCAACTGTCGACTTCCTACCCCGTAGGCATTGAACTTGACAAAGCCATGGCCCATCCGGGCAGCGATTACGATATCGTACTGCGCGAAGGCGACCGCATCGTCATTCCCGAATACACGGGAACCGTTAAAATCAGCGGCGACGTGATGTATCCCAACACCGTTACTTACGCCAAAGGCAAACGTGCGGATTGGTATATCGACCAGGCAGGAGGCTGGGGCAACCGCGCGAAGAAGAGCCACACCTTTATTATATATATGAATGGAACCGTGGCCCGGGTTGGTCATAACACCAAGATTCTACCCGGTTGCGAAATCGTCGTGCCGAGCAAGCCTAAATCCAACGGTAACACGCTGGGTCAATGGCTCGGAATCGGCTCCAGTGTGGCCGGCATTGCCGCCATGATCGCAACGATAGCGAACCTGACAAAATAGGGAAACGTTAACAAAACTTTATTTTTAAAAAGTTAAAAAGGATGGATACTAAAGAAGACAAGATAGACCTGTTGCAAATATTCAGAACGTTATGGTCTCAGAAGAAAATGTTTTTTATAGCATGGGGGATATCCATTATTGCAGGTATTATCGTTGCGTTCAGCATTCCTAAAACATATACTACCGACGTTATACTTGCTCCCGAAATCAGCAATGGTAGCGGATTATCGCAGAATCTTACAGACCTTGCATCCATGGTCGGCGTCAATATCGGCAAGGAAACAGGTTCATCCGTTGACGCAATCTATCCCGAGATATATCCGAAAATCATCAGTTCCAGTCCATTCACTATTGGTTTGTTTGATGTAAAGGTAACCTCTTTGGACTCTTCCATAAAAGATCTTACATTATACAATTATCTAAAAACCAGACAAAAGGCCACATGGTGGGATAAACTAACTGGTGGTTTCATATCGATTTTCAAACACACACGCACAAAAGCATATACAGGAAAAGCCATTAATCTCTTCCAGCTTACAGAAGAACAAGATGATATTGTGAAGAAAATTAATCATATGCTGAAATGCAGTGTTGATAAAAAAAATAGTTTGATAACCATTTCCGTAACAGCCCAGGACCCAAAAATATCGGCAATGATGGCGGATTCCGTTCAACAACGATTGCAAGAATATGTCATTGCGTATCGAACGAAGAAGGCCCGAAACGATTTGGAATATGCCGAAAAACTTGTCAGAGAAGCAAAAGCAGAATACACGAGGTCACAACAGAGATATGCAGCTTATGCCGATACCAACGAAGACGTCGTGATGGTCTCTTTTCGTACCAAGCAAGATGAGATGGAAAACAACATGCAACTGAGATACAACATCTATAACCAGTTGGTACAGCAGGTGCAAGCTGCCAGGGCAAAAGTTCAGGAGCGTACTCCCGCATTCACACAGATACAGCCTGCATCTGTTCCCTTGAAGAAATCAGGTCCAAAGAGAATATCAATACTTCTGGGCTTTACCTTCATTGCGACAGTTCTTACAAGTTTCCGGATAATCTTCAAAGCTTCGTAAAAAATCCGATAACCGATAATGTATCTTATTACTATTCTCCTTCTATCGGTCTTCGCATATATAGAAGTTTTTAATCGCGAAACCATTGAGAAATATAAAGTACCGTTCGCATTCTTCTGCTTTATATTTCTAGTCATTCATGATGGTTTCAGATGGGAAACGGGCTCTGACTGGACTGCATACCTACAGGCATTTGAAAACTTCTGGAACGACAATAACGGCAGCTACACGGGGGCTTTTGAATCCGGATATATGTTGTTGATGGGAGGAATTAGGCTACTGACAGAAGATTATAGCGTTTATTTAGTCATCCATGCCCTTCTTTTCTACTCTATTTTCTTCTATGTAATTTTCAAGATTTCGGACTATCCATTTATTTCCCTGTTACTATTCTACATGCTAACGGTTCCTTTCATGGGAATGAACCGCCAATTCTTAGCAATGGCTATATTCGCGATTTCATTACTATATCAGCAAAAAGGAGAATGGAAAATGGCTTTGTTACTAATATTGTTGGCGACTTTATTTCACAGAACAGCCTTTCTTGCCCTCCCAACATTGCTTTTAGGACACAAAATACAGAGGAGATATATTTTGATAGGTTATATTCTGTGTCTTATCATAACTATGTCAGGCATTATCAATACATTTGGTAACGAATTGGCGCTGCTGACAGGAACAGACAGTGTATCTGGAGAGAAAATAGAAATCTATACAAATCAAGATACAGAGACGAACTTCATGATAACCATCCTATCGTTTCTACGGAAGATGATATGGCTTGTCTTATTATTTCTTTTTGACAAGAAAGTTGACAAGGGATGCAATGAGCGTAAATATACACTGCTATTAAATCTCTATATCATCAGTACGATGTCTTATCTGGTGTTTAATGGTACCGTACTTCAGATTATTGTAGCTCGCGGCCTGCTCTATTACAATTTGGCGGAAATGTTTATAATACCCTATGCGATCAGTATTTTCAAAAACAACTACGGCA
>CAUURC010000069.1:0-14547 GCA_963547405.1 uncultured Prevotella sp. | reverse complement strand
TGACAAGAAAAATCAGTAAATGAACATTGGAAAAAGTATTGATAAACTGCGAAATAGGATCGTCAGGCACCACAGCCGGCAACAATCTGCTTTCCTGAATCCATCCAAAAGTTTCCTGATCACGGGCCAGTTGCACCCATACCGAATCAGCATTTGCCAACGAATCATTTTTCAGAATTCTAATATCCGCAACAACCAGATGGTTGTGCTTAAACACCTTAATGGTATCTGTCGCTAATCCTGACTGGATTTCCTCGGGTTGCTGGCGCATCAGTTCCAGCGTATCCTTGCTAACAATGAAATTGAAATTATTCGTATAATGGTGAGTAGCCTGAAAGGTCAATGAATCCTGCTGGTGCTCACTATACGGCATGACGTTCCCATGGCGGATAGCCGGTTTGTGATAGCACGAAGCAAACATGCCCGTTATCACCATACACATTATTATATATATAATTCCTCGCACTGACTTTATACTCATATCCATCCTTTCTATTTGGCTACGTAAATATTCATCTGGCATTCATCACACTTAAATTCGAGCCGAAACCTACGTCCGTCACCCAAAGTGAGAAACAGAGGTTCACGCCAAGTAGGCTTTCGACCTCCCCGTTTTACGCAGAAGCCCAGCGAATAGCGTATGCAATGCCTGCATTGCATCACCAAATGATTGGCAACATTACCATTCACTTCGTAAGCAGGCGCCACATCTTTCAAGTTCTCTTGTTCATAGAATTTTACCGCAGACTCATTGGCAATATTATACAAATAAGGATATTTGCTATATTCCGGTTGCCAAGTCAAGTTTGGTTTCTCACCATCCTTATCCGTAAGGGCCGCTACTACGCCCGTCCGCTCTGCGTCGGTCTGCAATTTTTCTATCAATTCACGACGCAAATCGGCCAACAAACTGCTTGGAATGAAATATTTGTCAGCTTCGTCAACGATTTCTATACGCTCACAGCGGTAAGGCGTATTACCCATTTTTGTCAATTGCCTGTTGATATTCTCCGTCTGTGGCTTCTGCGCCGGTTGGTGTTCAAATACTACTGTTGTCTTATGCTTGCCCGCGGCCAGCCAAAAACCATTATCCGTCAGGCCATACGCCATCGTCAGATTTATCTTTCGCTCGGCCGTCTTCCCAGCCATTAGCTTTTCAAACGCTTCATCATTATTGCGATATAGTCCGGTTCCGGGCTTCAGGTGTTCAGGCATACGCATCGGAAACAAACGATTACCCACCGCTTTATTCACTCTAAAACCTTCCAATTCATGCTCCGCATTGATGAAACAAAGACCGTCTCCATTCGCAAATGTAGCCGTTCCGGCCACATTAAAGCTATTACCTCGTATTTCCTTTACCGTACCTACATATTCTCCCATCGCCTTGGGCGTATCAAAACTGGCGATATCAGGCTGGCGTCCATGGAGGAAATAGGAGGTGAAACCGCGATTGAACGTTTTTTGGAGATTCGGTTCAAAGTGATATTCTACCTGTCCGCATGAAGCTCTGCAATAGTCTTTCGGATTCTCCGCTACAATCTTATCCAGCCGTTGGCTATAAGCCGAAACCACATTCTTCACGTAAGCCACATCTTTCAGGCGTCCTTCAATCTTAAATGAGCAGGCTCCTGCATCGACCAACTCCTTCAAATTGTCTATCCGACTCATGTCTTTCAGACTGAGTAAATAGCGTTGACGCTCAATTACATGGTCGTCTGAATCTGACAAATCAAACTTCATACGACAGAACTGGGCACATTCTCCCCTATTGGCTGAACGATGAAAGCAATACTGTGACGCATAGCAAACTCCCGAATAACTTACGCATAGTGCGCCATGCACAAACGCTTCCAACTCTATCTCAGGCAATGCCGCATGAATCCGTGCAATCTCTTCGGCCGACAGTTCACGTGCCAGCACCACTCTTTGGAAGCCCTGCGAATGAAGCCATTTCACTTTCTCAATGCTACGGCTGTCACATTGCGTACTGGCATGCAACTGAAAATGACGATTGGGCATTTCCGTTACAACTCTGGATAGCACGCCCATATCCTGTAGGAGCAACGCGTCTACCCCGACTTCATCCAATTGCTTAATCAAAGCCATCGTATCCTCCAATTCATGCTCATAAACGATGGTATTCACCGTCACGTGAACATGTGCACCAAACCGGTGCGCATAGCGGCATAACTCACCTATATCTTCGACGGAATTGCCTGCTGCAGCCCGAGCACCAAACTTACCGGCACCTATATACACGGCATCAGCACCATGATCAATGGCTGCTATACCACATTCCAAATTCTTGGCAGGAGCTAAAAGTTCAAGAGATTTCATGTGCAATATAAAAGATTAAAAGATAAAAAGATGACGAGATAAAATGGGCTCAAAGCCCTTCCTAAATTCAGGCTTCGATACTGCAATATTTCTGTTTTAATCTCTTAATCTCACTACCGAATTGCGTTAATATCATACGGAGTTTCTTGATAAATATAATAGTCTATCCAGTTGCTATAAAAAAGATTAGCGGACGACCGCCAAGTCACGACAGGCCCATTAACGAGGTCGTCTCCACGATAGTAATTCTGCGGCAACTCAACATCATCACGTTTGCCGAGATCTCGCCGATACTCTATATCCAGCGTGTTGGGCGCGTATTCCAAGTGACCTGTGATGAAAAACTCACGCCCATTGCGAGCCATTACAATGCTCACGCCACTCTCCGACGACTCAGAAATAATTGTCAGTCCGTCTACATGCTCTATATCTTCACGCCTCACTTCCGTATGCCGGCTATGCGGCATGTAGAACACATCATCAAAGCCACGGAATATCGGCAATTGTTGATTGATCGGATGCTGCTGAAATACACCGAATTTCTTTTTCGGCAGCGGATGCTTGGGCACACCATAGAAGTGATATAGTCCTGCTTGTGCCGCCCAACAGATATAAAGCGTACTCGTCACATGAGTACGAGCCCAATCAAAAATCGTCGTCACTTCTTTCCAATAGTTCACTTCTTCAAACGGCATTTGCTCCACGGGAGCTCCCGTGATAATCATACCGTCAAACTTCTGCAGCCTCAACTCATCAAAATCCTTGTAAAACATCATCATGTGCTCTACAGGCGTATTCTTCGGCGTATGACTTTTCAGCTTCATAAAGCATATCTCCATCTGCAATGGCGTATTCGACAGCAAGCGAATCAAGTCCGTTTCCGTTGTTATCTTCAGCGGCATGAGGTTCAATACCACAATTTTCAATGGACGAATATCTTGGGTATGAGCCCTTGTATCGTCCATCACAAATATGTTTTCCTTTTTCAGGAGTTCTATGGCAGGCAGTTTATCGGGTAAACGTAATGGCATATTCTCTGTTAAAATTCGATGCAAATATAATGAATATCAGCGAGAAAAAAGAATTATCGCCTACTTTAAACCTTTCATATTATTATCAAACACTAAGATTTTGAGCAGGTTATTAGAGGAAGGTGCAAACTTAAATATGTCTTTTCGGCCGCTTGCGGCCCTTGTGTCTTATCCCCCCAAAAATATGTATTTCTGTCTTTATGTCAAAAAAATGCGCGCTCACTCCACATGTTATCCTGTTCTTTTGTCAAGAAAGGCGAGGGGATTTTAACATTTCTGAATCGCTCAATTTAGAACGAGAAGGAGTCGAAAAAGTAGAGATTACCACGCTAAAGCTATAAAAGCAGCCCCAATTGCTATGCTTCGAGCAGGTAAAAGCATAGCTATTAGCAGTCAAAAGCATCCCTTTGACCATGCAAAAGGGCCACAAACAGAGTGTAAAAGCATAATTTTCAGGCCATAAAAGCGAAGAAAGAAATACCCTAAAAATATAAAATACTGATTTTCAAATAGATATAGAATTACGAAATACTCGCATACTTGCCGGCAAAAAATCTTTTGCGGGAAAAAACGCACGCATTTATGAGGTTGCTGTAAAGATTCTTCAAATGTTTTAACACATAATAAATAAGATTTGTTTGTCAATGCGGCTCAAGCCATAATCTACTATAACCTGTGTGGTACTTACAGATTCGCGCTGTTTTAAAACAACTACCGACAACGTCCGTTCACAAATGACTCTTTTTTAGTTTTACAACAAAGAAGTGAATCAAAAAGAAATCAGTACCTTTGTCGTCATTAAATCTCTAAAAGAATAATGAAATCGACGCTATATACTAAAAAACATCTCGTTCTTTTGCTGGCCCTCCCCTTGCTCATGGCTTGCGGGAACGGAAGCAAGAATACGGGAAAAGACAACAAACAACCTCTTCAAAATTCTATAAAAATAGATAACGCGCTACGAAGTCGACTTGCAGACTTCGCCCAAAAGCCACGCCCCAAGGGCAACTTTGGCTTTCACGTCTACGACCTGACGGCCGACAAACCGGTCTATGGCTATAACGAAAACGAGGCGCAGTCGTCGGCCTCGTGCATGAAACTATTGAGCGGTGTGGCCGGACTGCACTTATTGGGCACGAAATACCTCTACGCCACATCCATCTATACGCAGGGTCACATGGTGAAAGATACGCTCGTGGGCAACATAACGCTAAAGGCCGGTCTGGATCCGCAACTCGACGGGCCCGATCTAAAGATGTTTGCCGAGGCCTTGCGACGCAAAGGCATTAAGCACGTGAAAGGTAATGTCAATCTCGACCTGCTTCTGCACGAGCCCGTGAAGAGCGAACCGCACTGGTATCCTTGGGATTTGTCGTTCTCTCGTTATGGTATTTTCTACAAAGGTGCCGACCGTGTGAAGCGAGAATTTAAGGCTGTGCTGCGCAATCAGGGCATTGCCGTGACCGACGCACAGCTCGTCATGGCGCAGTTGCCCAAAGGTTCGCACTGCATTTTCCGCTTCTACCGCTCCATTAACCGAGTGACCGAACGTATGTGGAAGAACAGTTCCAACACGCAAGCCACGTCGATGCTCTACACCATTGGGCATAAGGTCAGCCCCAAGGGCAACTACACGGCTGCCGGTGTGGCCTATCTGAAGAAGTTCATGCGCGAAGAGCTTGGGCTACAGGACACAACTCTCGTCATCCACGATGGTTGCGGCCTCTGTACTTATAACTATCTTTCGCCCCGGGCGCTCACCACCGTGCTGCGCTACGGCTATCAACACAAGCCCATCTACAGGCTGTTGCGAAGTCAACTGGCCATCGCTGGCGTTGACGGAACGATGCGGCGCGAGATGGCTAATCCCAAAACCCGAGGTAAAATCCGGGCAAAGACGGGCACGCTCTCCCACCCCTATGGTATCAGTTCGCTGGCGGGCTACTGCGAAGGAAGCAACGGACACCTGCTGGCCTTCGCCATTATGGACACCGATATGTCAGTGCTCGACGCACGGGTGTTGCAACGCAAGTTGTGCGAAGCCATGGTGGAAAAACCAAAGGATGGAAAAGTAAAAAGGTGAAAGAGTAAAAGGGTAAAAAGTAATCGTAAGTATTTATAGAGCACTCCCGATTGGTTCGATTCAAAAGATTATAGGTTCTATCTTGAAATCACCGAAATGGGAAAAAGACAAACGCGTACTTCCACAAAATCATTTGGAAATACGCGTTTGTTATTTTTAGGCAGTCTGGAAATTACCAGAGCTGGAGACGTTCGCTTTCGGGGATATACAATTTATCACCCTTCTTCACGTTAAAGGCCTTGTACCATGCGTCGATATGTGGCAAGGCGCCATTCACACGCCACTTACCCAAGGCATGAGGATCACGCTTCACGCGATTACGAATTTCCTGATCGGTGATATTCTGACCCCAAACGCCGGCATAAGCAAGGAAGAAACGCTGCTCGGGCGTGAAGCCGTCGAGATTCTTCAGCGGCTTTTTGGCCATTGCATTCTCAAAGGCCGCAAACGAAACTTGCAAGCCTCCGTGATCGGCCAGATTCTCTCCCAGCGTGAAACGGCCGTTAGAATACAAGCCCGGCAACACTTCGATAGCATCGAAGAAATTGGCATAAAGGTCAGCACGCTCATTAAAGCCCTTGGCATCGTTGGCCGTCCACCAGTCCTTCATATTACCATCGGCGTCATACTGGCGGCCTTGGTCGTCGAAGCCATGGGTCATCTCGTGGCCAATCACCACGCCGATAGCGCCATAGTTGAACGCGTCGTCAGCCTTCGGGTCGAAGAACGGATACTGAAGAATACCTGCCGGGAAGCAGATCTCATTGGTTGTAGGATTATAGTAGGCATTAACAGTCTGCGGAGTCATCAGCCATTCGTCTTTGTCGACAGGCTTTCCGGCCCTTTCATCAATCGTCTTCTTGATGGCAAACTCACGACAGGCCAGCACATTCTCGTAGAACGACTTGGCTGGATCTATCTCAAGTTTGCTATAATCCGTCCATTTGTTAGGATAACCGATCTTCACGTAGAACTTATCCAGCTTCTTGTGGGCTGCCGCCTTTGTGGTATCGCTCATCCAAGTCTGCGCGTCGATACGCTGACCGAGGCTGATTTGCAGGTTGCGCACAAGCTGTTCCATCATCTTCTTGGAAGAAGCGGGGAAGTAGCGTTCGCAATACATCTTGCCCAACGCTTCGCCCATGACGCTCTCCACTTGATTGGTGGCACGCTTCCAGAGCGGGTAATCCTCCTTGCGACCACTCATTGTACGGCCAAAGAAGTCGAAGTTGGCTTCACGAATCTCATCACTCAGATAGCTGGACGAACTGCTAATCAAATCCCACTCCATCACAGCCTTCATCGTTTCTGCGTTTTCGGCACCGAGAATCTTATCGAGTCCCATCATGAAACCGGGCTGTCCCACTACAATCTCTTTGAGATAGTCGCTCTTCACGCCCTGCGCGTTCAGCGATTGCTCCAGATTGATATTAGGATAGTTGGTCTGAAATTCCTTCAGCGTCATCTTATTGTAGTTAGCCTGTGGATCGCGCAACTCGGTCATGCTCTTCGATACGAGCGCCAACATGGTCTCATGCAGGAACACGGCCTGCATTTTCTGCTCGGCCACAGCCTCAGAGAAGCCGTAGAGACGGAACATCTTAACAAGGTATTTCTTGAAAGCCTCTCGAATCTGAACGGTCGCTTCGTCGTT
Organism: uncultured Prevotella sp.; assembly: GCA_963547405.1. Taxonomy (GTDB): domain Bacteria; phylum Bacteroidota; class Bacteroidia; order Bacteroidales; family Bacteroidaceae; genus Prevotella. The sequence goes on along the minus strand of CAUURC010000069.1, from coordinate 7,439 downwards.
ATTAACGTAATAATCTTTCTGGCCAAGCGTCAGTCCACCCTGTCCGATATTAAGAATATTCATCGTCACATTCTTCTCATCAGCACTGAATCCTGAGCCATAGCTCTCGCCAAGGCCCAAATACGGGTACTTCAACTGCACTGCTTTGAGTGCGGTTTTCGTATTGGCAGCCTCTATCTCGTCGAGCAGCGGCTTCACGGGCGCGTAGCCTTCCTTGTTGCGGCGTTCCACATCGAGGGCCTGCTTGTAGAAATCAGACAGCTTCTGTTCGGTCGTTCCCGCCTTGAACTTCTTCTTCTGGAGTTCGCCAAGGATGGTGTTAATACGCTTGTTGTTGTCCTCTTGCAACTGGTCGAAACTTCCGAAACGGCTGTAAGCAGCAGGAAGCGGATTGTTCTTTTGCCACCCACCGGTTGCGAACTGATAAAAATTCTCCGCAGGACTCGCAGTCTTGTCGAGGTTCTGCATCTTCAATCCCGACTTATTTTGGGCTACACCGCCAAGCGGCATGGCAACCATCGCCATCATCGGAATCATCGTTTTCATGTTCATTGTTGTTAAAATTATATTGATTAAACGTTCTATTTATCAATTAGGGAATAACAATAGAAAAACCGCCGTGTACGAAACACGGCAAAAAAGAATAAAAATCACTGTTTCTGAACGGCTTCCAAAGCCTCGGAGAATGCGAACCATTCTTCATTCTCCTTATCCAACTGCCGCATCAGTGCGGTATATTCGGAAATCAAATCCATATTGGAAGCATTCTCGGGATTGCAGAGCAAGGCGTCGATTTCGGCCTTCCGGCTTTCCAGCTTGGCAATGCGGGTCTCGCAGTCCTTCACGTCTTTCTCGGCTTTACGAATCTTCTTTTGTTGCTCCTTGTGCTCCGCATAGCTTTGTTTACCGGCCGATTCTGTTGCTGTAGAGGCGGAACCGACAGTCGGCTGGGCCGCCGTTGTGTCTGTTTTCTGACTAACCAAGCTCAGTGCCGCATCAATATTCTCGGCCCGACGAGCACGCAGATAGTCATAGATGCCACCTAAATGCTCACGCACCTTGCCACCGCCGAACTCATAAACCTTGTCTACAAGCCCGTCGAGAAACTCTCGATCGTGGCTTACGATAATCGCCGTGCCGTCGAAAGCCTTGATAGCTTCTTTCAACACGTCCTTGGAAGGCATGTCCAAATGGTTGGTAGGCTCATCGAGAATTAAGAGATTGACGGGCTCCAACAGCAATTTGATCATGGCCAGACGACTCCGCTCCCCCCCACTAAGCACCTTCACCTTCTTTTCGGACGTTTCTCCACCGAACATAAAAGCACCCAACATATCGTTGATTTTAAGGCGCATATCGCCCGTTGCCACCCGATCGATGGTGTCGTAGATAGTAATTTCCTCTTCCAACAACTGGGCTTGGTTCTGCGCAAAATAACCTATCTGCACATTGTGGCCTATCTTCAAGTTGCCTGTAAAGGGTATCTCACCCATGATACACTTCACAAGCGTAGACTTTCCTTCACCGTTCTTGCCGACAAAAGCCACTTTTTCGCCTCGTTTGATGGCGAAAGTGACATGATCGAAAACAGTATGGGAACCGTAATCCTTGCGCACTTCGTCGCAGATAACGGGGTAATCACCGGCGCGAAGGCAAGGCGAGAACTTCAGATGCATCACTTTGTTGTCCACTTCGTCAACCTCTATGGGCACTATCTTTTCAAGTTGCTTGATACGTTGCTGCACCTGCACGGCCTTGGTGGCCTGATAGCGGAAACGGTCTACAAAGGCTTTGATGTCGGCTATCTCCTTCTGCTGATTCTCGTAGGCCCGTAACTGCTGCTCACGACGCTCTTGCCGGAGCACCACGTACTGGTCGTAGCTGACACGATAGTCCTCTACCCGACCACAAGTTATCTCAAGTGTACGATTGGTTACATTGTTAATAAAAGCACGGTCGTGGCTAACCAGCACAACCGCCTTGGCGCTTTGAGCCAGAAATTGCTCAAGCCATTGAATACTCTCAATATCAAGATGATTGGTGGGTTCGTCTAATAACAAGACGTCGGGACGGCGCAATAAGATCTTGGCCAGTTCGATACGCATTCGCCAACCACCCGAAAACTCGTTAGTGGGACGATCGAAATCCGTACGCTCAAAGCCAAGACCGATGAGTGTGCGCTCAATTTCTGCTTCGTAATTCTCACCGCCCATCATCATATAACGCTCATGTTCCTGCGTGAACTTCTCTACCAATTGGGCATAAGAATCACTTTCGTAGTCGGTGCGGTCGGCCATCTCCTGCTGCATCCGTTCCAAACGAGACTGCAACTTGGTGTTGTCGGCAAAGGCCTTGCGGGTCTCTTCCTTCACGGTCGTGTCGTCCTGCAACTTCATAACCTGCGGCAGATAACCGATTGTCGTGTCATTGGGCACGGCAACATTACCTTCCGTAGGCTTTTGTAAACCACATAATATCTTGAGTAACGTAGACTTTCCGGCACCATTCTTCCCTACCAACGCGATACGATCGCGGTCGTTGACAACAAAACTCACATCACGGAACAATGGTTTTACCCCAAACTCTACTTTTAATCCTTCGATGGAAATCATAAAAAAAAATATATTCCTTGCAAAAGTACGGCAAACAGGCGATATAGCCAAAAGAATCAACGCTTTTTGGGTACAGGCAACTCCTTACAAGTGGCCGTTACCAAGGCTGATAACCACTCATGATCGTCGACATCTGATATATAAAAATAATCTTTAGCACCCTGATAAGGCGGTCTGAGTTCGATTGTCCTAAGAAGCTTTCGGCCGGCTTCCGTCGGTTTGATATAAAGTTTATCATCACAAATAAGGCCGAAAATCTTGCCATGACAGTAAATGCCATAGTCGCCAAACATCTTTCGGGTCATGATGTCACCTGCTGCGGCACACTGGTCTACCACATACTGTACAAAATCGGGATTGCTTGCCATAAAAATATGTTTATAAATTAACTTGCTTCATGCTCAAAGCGATACGGCGACGCGGGCGGTCTACCTCCACCACTCTTACAAAGACGTGCTGATGCAGCTTGACCACTTCGTTAGGATCGCTCACAAACCGATTGGCCAGTTGCGAAATATGCACCAATCCGTCCTGATGCACACCGATGTCGACAAAGGCTCCGAAATTCGTAATATTGGTAACTATGCCCGGCAATTCCATGCCCTCCACGAGGTCGTCCATGGTATGCACACGTGCGTCGAAAGCAAATTCCTCCAACTTTTCACGTGGGTCTCGGCCCGGTTTCTCCAGTTCCTTCATGATATCGGTCAGCGTGGGCAGCCCCACTTCACCGGTCACATAATGTTGTATGTCGATGGCCTGCTGCCGTTGCTTGTCTTGCATCAGCTCTTTCACGGAGCAGCCTTGCTCCTTGGCCATCTTTTCAACAATATGATAGCTCTCGGGATGAACCGCAGAGTTGTCAAGTGGATTCCTCGCATCGGGCAATCGCAAGAAACCCGCGCATTGCTGATAGGCCACATTGCCCAACCGAGGCACCTTCTTCAGTTGCGCTCGTGAGGTGAAAGCTCCGTTCTCGCGTCGATAGTCCACGATATTCCGAGCCAGCACGGGACCTAATCCACTGACATAAGTTAAAAGATGGCTCGAAGCCGTATTGAGATTAACACCTACTTGATTCACACAACTCTCCACAATCATATCGAGCGAGTGCTTCAACTTGGTTTGATTTACGTCATGTTGATATTGGCCAACCCCAATACTCTTTGGATCTATCTTCACCAACTCGGCCAAAGGATCCATCAGCCGGCGACCAATCGACACCGCACCGCGTACCGTCACATCCTCATTAGGAAACTCTTCGCGCGCTATTTTTGAAGCTGAATAAATAGAAGCGCCGTCCTCACTCACCACATAAGTGGGAATATCTTTCACCTGGCGCAGGATATCCGCCGTTTCTCTACTGCCTGTACCATTGCCCACGGCAATCGCATCAACCTGATATTGCCGTGCTACATCTTCAAATCTACGAAACGCATCGCCCTTTGCTTTGTCACCGACGGCAAATACCACCGTGTGATAAAGCAATTCACCCTGCGCGTCTAAGCACACCACCTTACAGCCCGTACGGATTCCCGGGTCGACGCCCATCACCCGCTTCTGCCCAAGAGGAGCAGCCAAAAGCAGTTGACGCAAATTCTCCGCAAACACATGAATGGCCTCGTCGTCAGCAATTTCCTTGCTACTATTGGCAAACTCGGTTTCAATCGCAGGTTTGACGAGCCGCTTAAAAGCGTCTTCAATGGCTTCGTTCAACAACTGCTGACACTTGCCGAAGCCACGTATATAGTGGCGTTTGATTCGTTCTGCACACTCTTCGCCTTCTATATCAATACTGATGCGCAAGAACCCTTCATTTTCTCCACGCCGCATAGCCAGCAATCGATGACTGGAACAGCGACGAAGCGGCTCACTGAAATCAAAATAATCTGAAAACTTTTGCGCGTCATCATCATTACTCTTTGCCTTTACAACCTTTGAAGTAATGATGGCACTACGCTTAAACATGCTCCTCACTTGCTGACGGGTCTGCTCATCTTCGCTCACAATTTCGGCGATAATATCCTGCGCTCCCTTGATAGCGGCATCAGCGTCTTTCACTTCGCCCTTGACAAAGCGTTCCGCAGCCTTGAGGGGATTCGCCTCCCGTTGCATCAGAATGATGGTAGCCAATGGTTCAAGTCCATGCTCTCGGGCAACCTGAGCCTTAGTGCGGCGTTTCGGTTTAAATGGCAAATAGATATCTTCCAAGTCTGTGGCGTCCCAACAATTGTCAATACGCTGTTGCAAGTCGGCTGTCATCTTTTCCTGCTCGGTAATTATCTTGACGATCGTTTCCTTGCGCTTGGCCATTTCTTTCAACTTATCATGAAGTTCGCTGATCTGTTGTATCTGCACTTCATCCATCGAGCCTGTACGTTCCTTGCGGTAGCGGGCTATAAAAGGAATGGTGCAACCTTCATCCAACAACTGCAACGTATTATCAACCTGCTGAACAGCCAGTTGTAATTGACGTGCAATCATATTTGTAAAAATATTCATCTTGCTAATTATTATTGAAACGCAAAGGTACGAATAATTAATCACAACACGGAGAATGCTTGGAAATAAGCCTGCTCCTTCGTCGAATCAAAAAGATTATTTTACTTTTGCACCTTATTCAATACAATTTCTATGATAACCAAGGACAGCATAGAGGCAGCCTACTGCTTTTTCCATCAGAAATGGAACGTTTATTCCCGGTCGAACAATGCCCGACAACGTGATGAAATAGAGGATGCCATCGACTCCTACACCCAACAGATGAGCCAGGACTTATACACAACAATAGCACAGGGACAAACAGACTATCTACGTACACACGCAACATTCCACAACGACCTTGCCTCAGCCATAGAACGCTTGGAAACCATGCTTTACGCCAGTTCGGGATAAGTTTAGCATGCGAACAGTTCTAACAGCCTTGATTTTTCCACATATACAGGCTGTTAGGATTATTTGCATGCTAAACTTATCCCGAACTTGCGTATATATAGCCCCCAAATAACGTAATAGTTGCAAACTAAATAAACTTTTACTTTACCGATTTAGAGGATTCGTATTGTTTTACTGCACGACAAAATAAAAGATGGACTTCATGTGATTATCTTACCGATAATATATTTCTTTTAGTTCAACAATATCCTTTACCTGCTGTATGCGGCCTTCTGTAAGAAACATTAACCTGTCCGATAAAGAATTGACGGCCTTATAATTGTGGTCAGAGATAATGATTCCATGTTTATTTCGAGCTTTCTGAATTACATCGACCATCGCTTCAACCACGATGGGCGACATCCCTGTGAATGGTTCGTCCAGCAAAACAAAAGGTGACTTGGTATTTAATGCTACGAAAAGCTCAAGATACTTAGATTCTCCCCCCGACAGCTCGTTTATCCTTGCATGCATTATAGATTTGATGGTTGGGTTATTGAGATACGCGCTTTTCGGAATCGATGCTGTCCATAATACAGTTTTTACTCTTAGGTATGGAGGTAACGAATTAAATTGCGGCATATATGAAATAAGACCAGAACGATAGGCTCTGCCGGTCAATACCTTGCTTCCGATGCGTACAAAGGCGTTGTCTGTCTTACGCGTTCCAAACAAAATCTCAAACAGAGTTGATTTCCCCGATCCATTCCTACCCAAAACACCAACAATCTCTCCGACATGACAGTTGAGAAATGCGCCATGCAGAATTTCTCGACCACCAGTTTCATACATGATGCTGTCTGCTTCTAATACCATGGCATTGTCAATTTAAAGATGAAATGGAATATAAGAGAAATAATGGTGGACAGAATGAATGAAGCGAAGTATAATCCCCCGATAGACCACGAGCCGTTATGATAGAAATAAAATTCCTTTTTCCTAAAAAGCAACCTGAATAAAGCATCTGTCCCAAGTCCGAAAGTTGGGAAATATAGTAATCCTATAACCAGCGCATCCTCTATCATCATAGATTGCCTGGCAATGGCAAAAACAATGATGACAATAAAAATACTTATCTTTAAGGTTCTGCCATAAAACAGTAAGAGGTATTTAATTCTCATGATATGATGATTTAAATGGAGACTAAAGTCACCGTCAGTGATTTTTTCGATGTCAGAATCTCCTAACTGCAAACTTACACAAAATCTCGGATCTTACAGTAGTTAAATTTAAAAAAAACGAAACTCAGTAAAGTTGTTCTTATAATCACTTCAATTTCTACGCCAGTTCGGGGTTAATAAAGTCCTTTTAAAAGTTGGTAATCGCTAGTTTTTGTAACTTTATAGTTGAAAATCAAGAACTTACAAAAGAACTAAGCGATGATTACCAAAGACAAAGTTATAGAAATTTTCTGTATTATTGATGAGTTTGATAAGAATTTGAATATTGAACTGAGTAAAAACCTATGTTTACCATCCTATAACAGCAATGGTAAACGTTGCAAAAATCGTAAGGGAAAGCTTTCTGAAAGTGAAATCATGACAATCCTTGTATGCTATCATTTCGGTACATATCGTAATTTCAAGGAGTATTATCAGAACAGTATCCGTGGGTGGCTCAGGCATGAATTCCCTGCTGCCGTCTCCTATAATCGTTTTGTGGAACCCATGCCCCGTGTGTTCTTTAAGATGATGTTATTCATGAAACTCCATGCCTTCGGCAAATGTACTGGTATAACGTTCGTTGACAGCACGATGATTCCTGTATGTCACAATGTAAGACGGCATTTTAACAAGGTTTTTGCCGGTCTTGCTAAGAACGGAAAGGGTACCATGGGCTGGTGCCATGGATTCAAACTGCATCTGCTTTGTAATGATTCCGGTGAAGTGATAA
>CAUURC010000068.1:0-14703 GCA_963547405.1 uncultured Prevotella sp. | reverse complement strand
CATTTTGAGAATATTGACCTTTTCACCATTTGGCTTTGTAACATCAACGATATAGTCTATACCGGCGGCACTATCAAAATTGAAGGAGAAATTCTTGAATCCCAAACGCTGTTGGTCACCTTGGGTCCTATTATCAAGCAGTAACAGATGATCGTCCGGAGATTTCATCGTGTTAGCCCATAGATTATAGCTCATTTCCAGATATTTTCTAACCTCTTCGCCTGTAAGAGTCATTACATAGAGTTCATTCTCAAATTTATAGAGATTAAACATATCAGAAATATAGATCGGTCCTGCATGAAGAACTGCGTCAAAAAGAAGAGGAGCATTAAAAGATATGTCAGCTCCCGTAATCTTTAATTGCAGATTTAGGATTAAATCAGTAAATGCACTATTGCCAAAATACGAATCCTTTGAATATATCGAACTTTTAAATTCTCCGATTTTCTTACTAACAAATTCATTCACTAAGTCTATTTGTGGCTTAAACTTCTGCACTAAGTTTTGATCTATGGCCTCATTCGTAATGTCAACAAGTTTGCCCGTAATGCTTGTTTTAGTTTTCTTTCCATCAACAAATGTTATATCAATTTGTGCGTCTGCGACTGTCATGGCATTATTTGCGGGATTAAGGCATAGCACTTTATTCCCGTCGACATTTGTTACAGAATCATTAAACTTCGTATGGTCATGCCCAAATAAAATAAGATCGAATCCGGGAACCTCTCTCGCAATTTTCAGTGACGCGTCCTCCTCGTAATCCTTTGTAACAATTCCTCCTTCTTTACCACTATGAAATAGTCCTATAATTACATCGGGACGTTCTACTTCTTTGACGTGTTTAACCCATTTTCTGGCACTTGCAACCATATTCTCAAATCGCAAGCCACTCCATAGCTCCCCTCTCAGCCAATTGGGTATAGCAGGCGTTAACAGACCAATAACAGCTATTTTAACTCCGTCACGATACAATACAGAATAAGGTTTGGTATAAGGCTTATTAGTATGAGTATTGATAATATTAGCTCCCAAGACAGGGCAATTAAGTTCCTTCACCCATTTGTCATAAACAGCATGCCCTGTTTCTATATCATGATTTCCAAAGTTTTCAACATCATATTGCATATAATTCACAACGTCTGCAGCTACATTTGTACCCTGTGTGTTGACGTAATTATAATAATAACACGTAGGTTGACCTTGGAGAATATCACCATTATCAAGTAAGATAACGTTCTTCCCGTAATCTTTTCTTATGGAATTTACATAGCTACTCACCCTTGCCAATGACCCTCGTTGAGGCTTTCTGTTTATAAAGTCATAGGGAAAGAAACAACCATGAACATCACTGGTTTCTATTACTCTCAACGAAACTTTCTTGATTTGAGCCATGGACGTAGAATGTGTTGCACATAGAACAGTACTTGCAATAAAGAAATATTTTAGACGCATTTGAATGAATACTAAAAACAATTAATCAACTTCTTAATATCGAAACGTATTGCTAAAAGAGTTTTCATCTCAAGTCGATGATTTCTGCTTTTGGATAGTCTTTAGATGGGAAATTAAACAAGCCGTCAGGCAAAGGTCTGTTGCTCATATTACTAATAGTGATAGTAATCCATTGTGCACCTTGTTTCATTCTAATCAAACTCGGCTTATAATTTGATTTATTAATTGTAACGTAGAGTTCTTGGATACCACGTTGCTTATTTTGAGCTGTCAGATGAACGATATAAGAATCTTTAGCTTTTTTCAAGCTCATATCATATCCGGTTTTATAAATGGTAATAAATTTATAAGGATTCATCTGTGCCTGCTTAGTTTCATCCGGTACTGATATGTTGACTTCATTTGTTTTCTTCATGTAAGTCCATTGTGTCTTGCCATTGTACCATATCGTTGCCATGGAAGTCTTTGCACAGAATTTATTCCCTTTTAATAAAATAGTTCCTTGGGAACTAATATGATCACCCTTGATAGTGAAGTTTGCTGTAGTCCCCCCATCCGATGTAATAACTTGAGCTGCCTTATCTAAAATTTGGCGTGCATTTTGGGCGATAGCTAAATGACTCGTTACCAAGAAGCAGATTATAAGAATGTATTTTATATTTTTCTTCATTTCTAATAAATAATTTTATCCTCTGATTTGGGCTATAAGACTTTGTAATTGGCTATCATCAGCAACCAATACATCCCTTGGCTTGCTGCCTTGAGCTGGTCCGACAATACCATATTGTTCAAGCTGATCCATCAATCTTCCTGCCCGATTATAACCGATAGAAAATCTACGTTGTATCATACTCGTAGAGCCTTGTTGCGAAATGACAATCGCATGAGCAGCTTCTTCAAAATAGGGATCTAAGGAATGACTATCCATATTTCCTCCCTGTCCAACAGAAAATCCTACTTGCTCATCGGTTGCAGGCTCAGGCAATTCTAAAGGTTCAACAGGGCCAGGCTGATCGGCAATGAATTCATTTACAGATTCTATTTCCGGTGTATCAATAAAGGCACATTGAACTCTCACAGGATCTCCACCACCAAGAAAAAGCATATCGCCTTTACCTACCAACTGATCAGCGCCTTTCTTGTCAAGAATAGTACGTGAATCGATAACAGATGTAACACGGAACGCAATTCGTCCGGGGAAATTGGCCTTGATATTACCAGTAATGATTTTAGTGGTTGGTCGTTGGGTTGCAATAACCATGTGTATGCCTACTGCTCGGGCCAACTGCGCAATTCTTGCTATAGGCTGCTCAATTTCTTTACCCGCAGTCATTATCAAATCACCAAACTCATCTATAATAACAACGATGTATGGCATATACTCATGCCCCTTGGTTAACTCCAGGCGATGATTTATAAATTTCTGATTATATTCCTCTATCTTTTTCACGCCAGCCATCTTTAACAAATCGTAGCGGTGATCCATCAGCTTGCAAAGGGAACTCAAAGTCCGCACAACCCTGCTTACATCTGTAATAATCGGCTCATCTTCATTTTCAGGTAAACATGCCATGAAATGAGGAGCAATCTTGTTATAAATAGAAAACTCCACTTTCTTGGGATCAACGAGCACAAATTTAAGTTCATTAGGATGCTTCTTGTAAAGAAGTGATGTAATAATTGCATTCAGACCGACAGACTTTCCCTGTCCCGTAGCACCCGCTACGAGCAAATGAGGTAACTTGTGAAGGTCAAACATAAAAACCTCGTTCGAAATTGTTTTACCAATTGCTACCGGTAATTCCATTTTATTGTCTTGAAATTTCTTAGAATTCAGACAACTTTCCATAGAAACTATTTGTGGTTTTTTGTTTGGCACCTCTATTCCAATCGTTCCTTTGCCCGGTATAGGCGCAATAATACGGATACCTAACGCAGATAGATTTAGAGCAATGTCATCCTCCAATCCTCTGATTTTACTAACCCTAACACCTTCTGCAGGTGTTATTTCATAGAGCGTAATGGTAGGGCCAACTGTTGCGTTGATTTTACTAATACTGACCCCGAAACTATTTAAAACTTCTATAATACGCTGATTGTTAGCCTTGATTTCTTCCATATCAATTACCGGACTATCAGAGTCATTATACTTTTTTAGAAGATTTAAAGTTGGTTTCTTATACTTTGTAAATGGTTCAAGCGGATTAATGGGAGTCTTTAATATCTCTTCGATAGTTTTTTCATTAGCAACCTCTTCACTTGGGGCTGCAGCCACAGTCAGTTCTGATTCATTACCCGACTTCGTTAAACGTTCCTGAGAAGTGGTTGTCGTTGAACGCTTTTGTGGAGCATCCATTACTATATTTGAAAGATCAACGATGGGAGAAGGTACATCCATAGGAATATCATCCAATTTAGTATCATTCACAAAATTCTCAATTTCATCTTTCTTTTCCTGTCTAAACGCAGCCTCATCCGAATCATTGTCCTGCAAAATCTCAGCAGTATTCCCCTCTTCTTGGGTGGATGATTCTTGATGAGGTTGCATATTTGTAATGGTAAGATGAACTTTGCTTGTGAGATACTTTACCGGATTCAAAGCTTTCCTAATTACGTTTATCGTTTCTGCACTTATATAAGTCAAAAAGGCAAGGGCGACAAACAATAAGACTCCAGTTAAACCCGGAGGACCTATTAAATTCTCAAGTTGCTGTACACAGAAAAGCCCATGATTACCTCCCGGGTTGAAAACTTGGTCTCTCATGACAGGTGTAAGAAACTTGGCAAAAGTTACAGAAGTCCATATCATGACAAGCATGGTACCGAAAAACCATGAAAGTAAATTAATCTTATAAACTTTCATTAATTGTAATGCGGACAGAATCATGAAAGTCGGTATCATTACCGCAGACAAACCAAAATTAACGGTAATAAGATAATAAGCGATGATCGCGCCAAAAGATCCACAATAGTTTGTAAAAACCTTATCAGTATTGATCCATTCACCAGGCCTCATATCTTCTAAAATACTTTGGTCAGCTTGGCCAGTTGTGAAATAAGATACCATAGCCATAATGGTATATACGGATATGATGAGGAGGATTACACCAAATAGAAAATCTGCTTTTTCGTTACTGATAATATTTTGAAAGCCGACTGCTTGACCTATATTCTTAGGCTTACGGTCAGATTTTTTCCTTGCCATCTTGATTTACCTTATTATTTCGATTATAAAATTAAACGTTAGGCTGTTTAATTCTATACATTACTTTCTGTTTATTTTCCTGCAAAAATAGTGTAAAAAACTAAGAAATGGCCATATTTCCATAACTTTTTTCTAAATTTGCAGTTTGTTAAAAGAAGAGGATGGGAAGAATTATATATAATAAATTCGACAAACAATTAATTGCAGATTTGCCACAGGTATTTTTTCCTGGGAAAATTGTTTCTGTAATTACAGAAAGTGAGGCTGACAAAGCTGTTAATTATTTGTTGGGTTGTAGCGTTTTAGGCGTTGATACAGAAACCAAGCCAACCTTCAGAAAAGGCCAGAACCATAAGGTTTCATTGTTACAGGTAGCAGGCAAAGATATATGTTTTTTGTTTCGACTTAATTTAATAGGAATTACAGATTCGATTAAGATGTTACTTGAAAACAAAAAAGTTCCTATGATTGGTTTGTCTTGGCATGACGATATTCTTTCACTGCATAAAAGACGACCATTTACCCCTGGTTATTTTATAGATTTACAATCGATTGTTGGAGAAATTGGAATAAAGGATTTGAGTCTTCAAAAAATTTATGCAAATATCTTCCACAAAAAAATAAGTAAGCGCCAGAGATTAACGAACTGGGATGCGGATATTTTAACTGATAAGCAAAAGGAATATGCAGCCATTGACGCATGGGCATGTATAAATTTATATGAAGAAATCAACAAGTTAAAATCAACAGGGGGGTACCAGTTAGTTGTCGTGAAAGAAACAAAACCAACCTCTTTAAATCAGGAATAGTTTTTTCAGGCTACATTATATTTGTTTCATCGAATAATCAGGTTAGTTATGACAAAATATAAGAATATATACCTAAAGCGTGGCAAGGAAGAAAGTTTAAAACGATTCCATCCTTGGGTTTTCTCCGGCGCGATCCTCCACATGGACGAAGGTATCCTTGAAGGCGAAATTGTCAGAGTCCTTACAAATAATAACGATTTCATCGCGTTAGGTCATTATCAAATTGGCTCTATTTCTGTTCGGATTCTTTCTTTCGAGGATATTGCTATAGATGAGGACTTCTGGAAAACAAGCATTCAAAGTGCCTTAAATGCTCGCTTAGCCATCAATATAGCTGATAATCTTATGAACAACACTTTCAGGCTGATTCATGGCGAAGGTGACAATTTACCGGGATTAGTAATCGACTGCTATGGCGAAACTGCGGTTATGCAAGCGCATAGCGTAGGTATGCATTTGGATAGAGAAATGATTTGCAAGGCTTTGATTGACGTGATGGGCTGTAGAATAAAAAATGTTTATTACAAAAGCGACACGACTTTGCCATTCAAGGCTGATTTGCATCAAGAAAATGGCTTTATCTATGGTTCTACATCAGATGATATTGCGATAGAAAACGGGGTAAAGTTTCATGTAGACTGGTTGCGTGGTCAAAAGACCGGCTTTTTTGTTGACCAACGTGATAATCGTTCGCTATTAGAACATTACGCAAAAGATAAAAGTGTACTCAACATGTTTTGTTATACCGGTGGCTTTTCTGTTTATGCGATGCGCGGAGGGGCCAAACTGGTTCATTCCGTAGACAGTTCGGCTAAAGCCATAGAGTTGACAAATGAGAATATTGCTTTGAATTTTAATGGCGATACACGTCACGAAGCGTTTTGTGAAGACGCATTCAAGTATTTGGACGCGCATGATGACAAATATGATTTGATAGTATTAGATCCACCTGCCTTTGCAAAGCACCGGGGAGCATTACACAATGCCCTAAAAGGATATACACGTCTCAATATAAAAGGATTACAGAAAATAAAAAAAGGCGGCCTTTTATTTACATTCAGTTGTTCGCAGGTAGTCACTAAAGATAATTTCCGTAATGCGGTATTTACCGCGGCAGCTTTATCCGGCCGTAAAGTTCGCATTTTGCATCAACTGCATCAACCCGCAGATCATCCTATCAATATTTACCACCCAGAAGGTGAATATCTCAAAGGGCTTGTCTTATATGTGGAGTGATTTTAAAGCACTATGACCAAGTTCGTTGAAAAAATCCACGGGTTTATCCTCAAGAATCATTTACTTGACAAAAACAAGAAATATCTGCTTGCACTTAGCGGTGGAGCTGATAGCGTAGGACTCTTACGTGTTTGCATCCAACTGGGATATATCATAGAAGCCGTACATTGCAATTTTCATCTCAGAGGAGAAGAATCTGACCGAGATGAGCAATTCTGTAAGGAATTATGCCGCTGTTGGAAAATACCTTTTCATTGTGCCCACTTTTCAACGACTGACTACGCCCAAGCGCATAAAGTCAGTATAGAAATGGCTGCGCGCGATTTGCGGTATAAATATTTTGAGCAACTTAGAGCCGACATCAAGGCCTCGGCCATTCTTGTTGCCCACCACCAAGACGACAGTGTAGAAACCGTGTTGATCAATCTCATACGAGGTACCGGACTGCGTGGATTACAAGGCATTAAGCCACAAAATGGAAATATCATCAGGCCTTTGTTGGCTGTCCGGCGTGCAGAGATTATCAACTACTTAGATTCCATCCATCAAGATTATATCGTGGACAGTTCAAATTTAGTCGACGATGTTCAACGAAACAAATTAAGATTAAAAGTTTTGCCCGTATTGCAAGAACTCAATCCGTCGGCCTCTTGCAATATCACCAAAACGACTGAAAGAATACGTATGGCCGTTCATTTCTTTGACTGTGCCATGAATGACTGTATCAAAAGGGTTGTCATCAAGCAGAATGAGAATGAATTACGTGTTTCAATCTCCGCTCTTGAAAAAGAGCACGCACGTGAGTATATTTTGTTTGAATTATTACGACCCTATCTGTTCTCTCCCAAACAGATCGAACAAATAGCATTACATTACAAAACCAATTCAGGACAGACTTGGGAATCATCCAAGTTTGTATTGCTGGCAGACAGGAATGAACTCATTCTACAACCCAAGAAAACAAGAAGTAATCAGGTAATGAAAGTTCCGGAAACGGGAGTTTATGTATATCAAGAAGACCAGAGATTTACTTTTGAGACAATGCCATACGCTCCCGACTTCGTTCCCAGCAAAACAAATCACGTCATCACAGCAGATTTAGAGAAAGTTCGCTTCCCGTTACTAATCAGGCATTGCAAACCGGGAGACAGATTCTGCCCCTTCGGAATGAAAGGCAGAAAACTCATCAGTGATTTCCTGACCGATTTAAAATTAAACCTATTCGCAAAGCAAGAACAATTAATCATAGAAGACGCTTCGGGGAAAATCCTCTGGGTTGTGGGAAGAAGAATTGACGATCACTTTAAAATTACAGCCGATACACGACAAATACTAACCATCCGCTGTGACGCATAAAATAAAAAGATTAGCATTCTTGCCCAATCCCCAAATATTCCATACCTCTGCGCACGATAAAAAAGGCGTGGAGTTCGAGTGCCATAGATATATTATTGAACTCGCAAACCAATTCTAATATTGGATTTTAAGTCTTACTTTTCCATGCGGAAACGTGAAAAATGTTTTTTTGGACTTACAGAGTCACTCTGTAGCATGAAAAAACAATTTTTGGTCTAACAGAGCCGCTCAGTAACATGAAAAAATAAATTTTGGACTTACAGAGTCACTCAGTAGTATGAAAAAAAGATTTTTGGTCTTACAGAGTCACTCAGCAGCGTGAAAAAACAAAATTCGGTCTTACAGAGTCACTCTGTAGCATGAGAAAACAATTTTTGGTCTAACTGAGCCGCTCTGTAACATGAAAAAATAAATTTTGGACTTACAGAGTCACTCAGTAGCACAATAAAAGGAAAGGTAGAGAAGCTGCGCTCATAAATCTACCAAAAAGCCATATCCTACGATTGAAGTAGCGATATGGCTTTTGGTATTGACACGTTAAGATATATTCTAATAGCTTCGTGCTATGATTACTCGGTATTTTGCCGGTTTTCCACTCACCATGTCCACACCGGGCGTCTGTTCGTAAGCAAACGGGACACAACGGATTGTAGCTTGTGTTTCTTCCTTAATTTTAGCTTCTGTTTCTTCCGTACCATCCCAATGGCAGAGGAAGAATCCGCCTTCTTTTACGCGTGCCTTGAATTCTTCGTAGTCTTCGCAAACATAAACGCGGTCGTCACGGAATTTGCGGGCCTTCTCAAAGATATTCTGCTGGATATCCTCCAGTAACTTCTCGATGCGCTCGACAATTCCATCAAAGCTAACACTTTCTTTTTCGAGTGTGTCACGTCGCATGATTTCTATGGTGTTGCTCTCCAAGTCGCGACCACCCATGACAAGACGAACCGGCACGCCTTTTAACTCATAGTCGGCAAACTTAAAGCCCGGGCGTTTGTTATCCGAGTCATCATACTTGACAGTGATACCAAGAGCCTGCAACTTATCTATTACAGATTGCAATTTTTCCGTGATGGCCGCGTGCTGGTCCTCTCCCTTGTAAATGGGTATGATAACCACCTGAATAGGTGCCAACTTGGGTGGGAGAACCAAACCATTATCGTCAGAATGTGTCATAATCAACGCGCCCATCAAACGGGTGGAAACGCCCCATGACGTAGCCCACACATACTCCGGCTTATTTTCTTTGTTCAAGAAGGTCACATCGAAACTCTTCGCGAAGTTTTGCCCAAGAAAGTGGCTGGTTCCGCTTTGCAGTGCCTTACCATCTTGCATCATCGCTTCAATCGTATAGGTGTCTAATGCTCCGGCAAAACGTTCGGTTTCGCTTTTTACACCCTGCAAAACGGGAACGCCCATCCATTTTTCCGCAAACTCGGCATAAACTTTAAGCATTTTCTTTGCTTCGATTTCTGCTTCTTCACGGGTTGCGTGAGCCGTGTGCCCTTCTTGCCATAAGAACTCTGATGTTCTGAGGAAGGGGCGTGTCCGCATTTCCCATCTCATGACATTACACCATTGATTGCACATGATTGGCAGGTCTCGCCAAGAGTGAATCCAGCCTTTGTATGTATTCCAAATAATGGTTTCTGATGTCGGACGGATGATAAGTTCTTCGTCTAATTTGGCAGCCGAATCAACCACAACACCATTGCCATCTTCGGCAGCTTTGAGTCGGTAATGGGTGACTACGGCACATTCTTTTGCAAACCCTTTTACATGCTCTGCTTCCCTACTTAAAAAACTCTTGGGGATAAGCAATGGGAAATATGCGTTCTGTACTCCTGTTGCCTTGAACATCTTGTCAAGCTGTTCTTTCATCTTCTCCCAAATTGCAAATCCGTAAGGTTTAATAACCATACATCCACGCACAGGAGACTGCTCTGCTAAATCTGCTTTTATTACAAGATCATTGTACCATTGGCTATAATTCTCAGCCTTTTTGGTCAAGTCTTTCAGTTCTTTTGCCATTATGTTGATATTTATTTGTTATAATCTTCTTGATGATATAAGTCTTTTGGTTCGATTTGAATGATTGCAAAATTACATAAAAAAGTTGACAAAGTTGTGGCGTTGCTTATAAAAACGATTACCTTTGCACAAAATTGACATATCGGATAATAAACTGTTATTTTTAAAAGATTAGAGAAGATGAAAAAAATCAAACTAATGACATTAGGCATGTGTATGCTGGCTATTTGCAGTTGTGCAACCAAACAGGGAACAGGAGCCTTAATTGGTGCCGGTGGCGGTGCACTTCTTGGAGGAATTATTGGTAAAATCGCAGGAAATGCTGCCGTTGGCGCGGCAATAGGAACGGCTGTTGGAACTGGTACCGGCGCAATTATAGGCAAACACATGGATAAAGTAGCTGAGGAAACAGCAGCTAAGGTTAAAAACGCCAAAGTAGAAGAAGTTACGGACGCAAACGGCCTCAAAGCTGTGAAGGTAACATTTGACAGCGGAATTTTGTTTGCAACGAATAAAGCTACATTAAATCCAACAAGTAAAAGTGAATTGGCAAAGTTCTCTGCCGTATTGAAAGATAATGATGGATGCTACGTAGATATCTATGGACACACAGATTCTACAGGTAACGATGGCATCAATATCCCTTTGAGTAACAGCCGTGCTACCAGTGTGGCCGACTATTTGAAAAGTTGTGGCGTAAGCGCTTCTCAACTGCAGAATGTTAATGGCAAGGGCAGTTCCGAACCGGTTGCGGACAATTCAACTTCGGCCGGTCGCCAACAGAATCGCCGTGTAGAAGTTTACCTTTACGCAAGCAAGGCAATGGTGGAGGCAGCCAATAACGGCACATTGAAATAAATGTGTATTACACACCATAATAATTTATCAGAATGGTCATCGCTATCCACATAGCCATGACCATTCTTTGCTTTATAAAAACCATTTTAGTCATTATTCTATATGTTTACCCACAAAATTTGGAAGGCTTTCAGATGGATATTAGGGGGCTTTTTAGCAACCTCGTTTTTAAGTGTTATCCTTCTGAAATTTCTTCCGGTTTATATTACTCCGCTGATGGTCATTCGTTGCTTTCAACAACTGGGTGATGGAGAAAGTGTAACCCTTCACCATCATTGGGTGCCCCTGGAGGAAATATCCCCCAGTATGCCCGTTGCGGTAATGTCAAGTGAAGATACTCGTTTTCTGTTGCACCACGGCTTTGATTATGCGGCTATTGAAAAAGCGGCACGACAGAACATGAAGCGCAAAAAGAAGTTAGGGGCAAGTACCATCAGTCAGCAAACAGCTAAAAATATCTTTCTTTGGCCAGGTCGTAGCTGGTTGCGCAAAGGATTTGAAGTCTATTTCACGGCATTAATAGAACTCATGTGGAGTAAACAACGCATCATGGAAGTATATTTAAATTCTATAGAAATGGGTAACGGCATTTATGGTGTAGATGCTTGTGCTGAATATCATTTTGGCAAAAAGGCCATTGAACTGACGCGGGCTGACTGTGCCTTGATAGCTGCAACATTGCCCAATCCAAGAAAATTCAGTAGTAAGAATCCCAGTGCGTATATGCGGAAACGACAGCGACAGATTCTGATAAACATGCGTTATATACCAAGCTTCCCAAAAGCCGGAAAAGACTATGATCCACGTACCGCGGCAGGAGGAATCTATCGTCATCGCCAATAGTATTATTTCCTATCCAATTTTGAAATGAACATATTAGAAGAGCTTAATCCGTCACAAAGAGCTGCCGTTGAATATAATGAAGGACCTGCACTTGTCATTGCCGGCGCAGGTTCCGGTAAAACCCGCGTGCTTACTTTTAAGATAGCCTATTTATTACAGCTGGGGTATCAGCCATGGAGTATCTTGGCGTTGACATTCACCAATAAAGCTGCCAATGAAATGAAAGCAAGAATTGCGACTATTGTCGGCGAAGAAAAGGCGCGTTATCTCTTTATGGGCACCTTTCATAGTATTTTTGCAAGAATCTTGAGGGTTGAAGCTGCGCAATTAGGGTTCTCTTCTAATTTTACCATCTATGACGAAAGTGACAGCAGATCGCTGTTGAAAGCTATTATCAAAGAGATGGGGCTTGACGATAAAGTGTACAAACCAGCCTTAGTACACAAAAAGATTTCATTAGCGAAGAATAAACTGATTTTACCGACAGCATATAGCAGTAACGCTTCATTATCGGAGAGTGATCGAAGAGACAATATACCTGAAATGGCCAAAATTTACATAAACTACAGTCAGCGTTGCCAGAAATCGAATGCGATGGATTTTGACGACCTGCTGGTTTATACGTTTACGTTATTTCAAAAATATCCAGACATTTGTAATAAATATGCAGACCGGTTTGACTACGTCTTGGTTGATGAGTATCAGGATACGAATTACGTTCAACAGCAAATCGTCTACATGCTGACACAAAAGAAACAGCATCTATGCGTGGTCGGAGATGACTCGCAGAGTATTTATAGCTTTCGCGGAGCCGACATTGATAATATCCTGAGTTTCCAACAGCAATATCATAATGCAGAGCTCTTTAAGTTGGAACAGAATTACAGATCAACCCAGAATATAGTAAAAGCTGCCAACAGCTTAATTAAAAAGAATCAGTTTCAGATAGAAAAAGAAGTCTTCACCTGCAATTCCGAAGGCGAAAAAATTCAATATAGAAGTGCGTATAGCGATAAGGAAGAAGCCTTGATTGTATGTAAAAACATAAAGAGGATTAAGCGCGAAGATAATTGTAACTATTCTGATTTTGCCATTCTGTATCGAACGAACTCTCAAAGCCGCAGCTTCGAAGAAGAACTACGAAAGCAGAATATTCCTTATAAGATTTATGGAGGTTTAAGTTTTTACCAACGCAAGGAGATAAAAGATATCATTGCATATTATCGCTTAGTGGCTAATCCCGATGACGAAGAAGCCCTGAAAAGAATTATTAACTATCCCTCTCGAGGCATAGGCGATTCTACTTTGGCAAAGATATCAGCCTGCGCTATAGCAAATGTAACAAGCTTTTGGGATGTAATCAGCAATCCCGTTCGATTCAATTTAGATGTCAATAAAGGAATTGTGGCCAAACTTCTGGCATTTCAGACCTTGATTCAGAGCTATATACAGCGGGCCGACAAGGAAGACGCCTATGAGTTGGGGGCGGATATTATCAAGACATCAGGGATTAACAAAGACATTTACGGCGACACATCGCCCGAAGCCATGGCTCGTCAAGAAAATGTGGATGAATTTCTCGGTGCCATACAGAATTTCGTTGAAGAACGTAGAGAAGAAGGTCGAATGAGCGAAGCTGGGATTTCTGATTTTTTACAGGAGGTAGCATTACTCACGGATATAGAGAGCGAAGACGAACATGGCGAAGACAAGGTAAACCTGATGACCATCCATAGTTCAAAAGGACTGGAGTATGGTACGGTTTTCATTGTCGGCATGGAGCAAAATATATTCCCAAGCCCCCAGTCTGCAAGTACATTACGTAGTTTGGAAGAGGAACGCAGATTGTTGTACGTTGCTCTTACACGGGCAGAGCGGCATTGTTTCCTAACCAGTGCACACAACCGCTGGCGCTACGGCAAAACAGAATTCTGTACACCCAGTTGCTTTCTCGCAGAGATAGATTCTCGTTTCATGTCTATAAAAGAAGGTAAAATATATGAAAGGCCTGCTTTCGGTGCGTCTGCCGAAAGATTTAACACCCTGCGTACAGCTTTTTCCAAAGAGCATAACACGATGAAGCTACAAGAATCTTTGGAAGTCCAAAGTTTGAGAAAAGTGGAAACTCCACAGGAGACAGAAGCAAGAAGCATTACAAGCATTAAGACAACTCAAGGTAGACTATCCGTGGGAACCTTGATTGAGCACCAGCGTTTTGGTTTAGGGAAAATCGTCAAATTAGAAGGTACCGGTGAAAATCAAAAGGCAACCGTCGAATTTGAAAATAGTGGAAACAAACAATTACTTCTTAAATTTGCCCGTTTTACGATTGTCAAATAGATGGCTAAATATTGCTATCCGGTAAAACTTAAATCGCATAGAATTCCTTGTGGGATTACCTTTAAACAAGTAATCTCCACTTCTCGCACTACATACTGTCAACTAATTCCAGTACACTACAGTAATCAAAAACCTTTGTCCCCACGATTTTTCCGTTGAGCCCTAATTAGATTACAAGCGGCTCATTCTAAACGTAAAAAGAAGATTTTGTTTCCAAAATCCTCTTTTTACGTGGTTGTGATTCCGTTGGGGTTCGAACCCAAGACCCACAGCTTAGAAGGCTGTTGCTCTAATCCAACTGAGCTACGGAACCATTCCTTTTATTTAATAAGCTGCAAACACTTTTAAGTAGGCGCAAAAGTAGTGTTTTTTTTGTAGATTGCCAAATTTTAAGAACAATTTCTTTTGTTGACTCTTAGATTATAAATCATTTTTATCATTAATACGTGAGTTCGGGTTAACAAAGTCCTTTTAAAAGTTGGTAATCTCGTTGTTTTTTTGTAACTTTATAGCTGAGTATCAATAACTTACAAAACAACTAAGCGATGATTACCAAAGACAAAGTTATAGAAA
>CAUURC010000067.1:0-14710 GCA_963547405.1 uncultured Prevotella sp. | reverse complement strand
TCAACATAAGAAGTGTTTAACAACAAAAGCTGTCAACTAATTCCAGTACACTACATACCGCTACGTGGTAATAAAGTTACCATGCGGCTGGTAATAGGATTACCACGCAGCGGTAATCCTATTACCAAAACACAGTAACATTTTGGTAATTATTCGAATTGCTAAACAATTACAAATAGTAACTTTGTCCTATCTTTATTTTAATTTTGACACACCCTCCTTTTTGTTACTTTTGTTTTTTACTACAAAACTTCAATAACATCCACAAAAGTATACATTTTAGCCAACAGCCGGTCTATATAAAATTATATGGTAAAACTTAAACAGCATAAATTTCCTGGCGGAACTCCCTATTTAATGCGAGTTCGACAAATTTAGAACAAAGCAAGCTGTATGTGGATAACCCTTTGTATGTTGACACACGCTTTTTGGGGAAACAGACAAGAGGCTACAATGACACCTAATAAGTTGACACCGCATTGCGAATATAGTTAGTTGCTATATTTTTACTCGTTTGGCACAGGACTAATTAGGCTTTGTCGCTATCCTTCTTAGAAAGAATCAATACAATGACGCCAGACAAAATCAAGAGGATTCCGACGGCCAGTTTGAATGAGAAGCTTTCGCCAAAGATACAAACGCCAATAAAGACGGCCGTGACGGGTTCGAGGGCGCCCATGATGGCAGAGGGTGTACTACCGATATTCTTAATGGCTATGGTCATGAAGAACAAGCTCAACACCGTGGGGAGTAAAGCCAGCTGAAAAGCGTTGGCCCATTGTGGGACTGTAACCAAAAGTTGCAGCGTATCGCCCGAAATCCAAGTAAAAGCGAGGATGCACAGCAGACTGAACAGGACGATCCAGAACGTGAATTTCAACGATGAATATTCGGTTTTAAAACGGTTGACACCGATGATATAGAAGGCATAAAGCAAAGAAGACTGCAATACCAGACTGACTCCGACCGACGAGAGCGTATCGGAACCTTCACTTCGATAGAGCAAGCCGATACCGGAGATGGCCATGATGATGGAAAACGTCGTTCCCCAAGTAATCCGTTCATGAAAGAAAGCGACCATCAGCACCGCTGTCATAATGGGATAACAGAAAAGGATGGTACTGGCAATGCCCGCGTCCATGTGCCGGAAACTGAGATAAAGCGTGACAGACGACATGGCGAAGAAAGCGCCAAGTACCGAAAAGCGGATGGCATGGCCCAGTTTTATGCGGAAATTTTCGCCTTTGGCCACCATCCAAAGCGCAAAAATAGCGACAGCCAACGCGTAGCGATAAAATAAAACGGAACTTGGAGTAATGTCATCTTGATAGAGATTGAGCGTACCAAGAGGATTGGTGCCATAGAAAACAGCGGCTAGAATACCGGCCACAAAGCCTTTTACCTTAGAATTCATCTGCATTTGGGTTTTGAATGCAAAAGTAGTAAAACTTTAAGTCTCAACTAATGGCTTTGGAGAAAAAGTTGCTATCTTTGCAATAGATGTGTAAACGAACCAAAACCCGTATGAAACAAATTAAGAACGAGCTGCTCACGGTTGAGATATCGGAGCATGGAGCCGAATTGCAAAGCATTAAAGATTGCGAAGGACAAGAGTATCTGTGGGACGGAGACGCTGACTATTGGGGCCGCAAGTCGCCTATCCTCTTCCCTATCGTATGTGGATTATGGAAAAATACTTTTCGTATCAACGGAAAAGAGTATCGGATGAACCGGCATGGGTTTGCGCGCGACGCCGACTTTACGGTGATGGCAGAAAGTGAGAATAAGGTGGTACTGGCCCTCCACGACACAGCCGAGAGCTATAAGATATATCCTTTCCACTTCAATCTGGCTGTCAGCTACAGGCTAAACGGTAATAAGATTCACGTAGTTTGGCACGTGGAGAATACAGACAGCAAGGATATATTCTTCCAAATCGGCGGTCATCCGGCCTTCGCGGTGCCCGGTTGCGGGAAGGGAGAGCCGATGAAAGCCAAGCTAAAGCTGGACGAGGCCGAACCAATGCGTGTTTTCGGCAACGTGGAAGGTTGCCTGAAACCGGGCTATCATAAAGTGGAGACCGATAACGGCACATGGAATGTGGATGAAGAGACGTTCAAGGATGATGCCGTTATCTTTGACCACCAACAGCTGAAACACATAGAACTGCTCGACGAAAACGACTATCCCATCGTGAGCGTCGACTTCAAGAGTCCGGCCGTAGGCATTTGGAACCCCGCAGGCAAACACGCGCCCTTCATCTGCATCGAACCTTGGTATGGCATTCACGACTGGGCTGAATTTGAAGGGGAGTTTAAAGACAAATACCTTATGAACAAACTCCAGCCGGGAGCCTCGTTTATGAGTGAATATACAATTACAATCGGGAAACAAGACTAAGCAAAAACAAACTCAATGGATTCAACAGCAAAGAAAGAACAGATACTAATCAGCATCACCGGACAGGACCGTCCCGGACTGACCGCGTCGGTCATGACGATTCTCTCCAGATATAACACGCAGATTCTCGACATCGGTCAGGCCGATATTCATAACACCTTGTCGCTCGGAATCCTCGTCAGAATGGACGAAAGTTATTCCGGACAGGTGATGAAAGAACTGCTTTTCAAAGCTACCGAACTGGGTGTCAACATCGGATTCTCGCCCATCAGCGATACAGAATACGAAAAATGGGTCGGCCGGCAAGGAAAACACCGCTACATTCTGACCATCATCGGTAGGACACTGGCAGCCAAGCAGATTGCGTCAGCCACACAGATTATTACGGCACAAGGACTGAACATCGACTCCATTCTACGCCTGACAGGCCGCCAGAGTATTCTCAATCCGCAGAAGAACGTAAAGGCCTGTATCGAGTTTTCACTGAGAGGAACGCCTGAAAATCGCAGTCTGATGCAGGAACAGTTGATGAAGATGTCGGCCGACATGGAGATAGATTTCTCTTTCCAACGCGATGACATGTACCGCAGAATGCGCCGTCTCATCTGCTTTGATATGGACTCGACTCTGATTCAGACAGAATGTATCGACGAACTGGCCGAACGAGCTGGGGTCGGCAATCAGGTGAGAGAGATTACCGAAAGGGCTATGAGGGGAGAAATCGACTTTAAGGAGAGCTTTACAGAAAGGGTAAAACTGCTGAAAGGCTTGGATGCGCATGTCATGCAGGATATCGCCGAAAAACTTCCCATCACGGAAGGAGCCGATCGTCTTATGTCGGTATTGAAGACATGTGGCTACAAGATCGCGATTCTCAGTGGCGGATTTACCTACTTCGGTGAATATCTGCAACGCCGTTATGGTATTGATTATGTTTATGCCAACGAACTGGAGATTGACGAAAATGGCAAGCTCACGGGCAACTATGTGGGTGAAATCGTTGACGGACACCGCAAAGCCGAACTGCTAAAACTGATTGCGCAGGTAGAAAAGGTGAATCTAGCACAGACAATAGCGGTCGGCGACGGGGCTAACGACCTACCCATGATTTCCGAAGCCGGACTGGGCATCGCCTTCCATGCCAAACCCAGAGTGGCAGCCAATGCCAAACAGAGCATCAACAACATCGGGCTTGACGGCATTCTGTACTTCCTTGGATTCAAAGACAGTTACCTCGGAGAACAAGGAAAGCTGTAGACAGAATACAGAAAGGCTATAAGAAAAAACAAAAAAGGCTGTAGACAGAACACAGAAAGGCTATAAGAAAAAACAAAAAGGCTGTAGACAAAATACAGAAAAGCTGCAAGAAAAAACAAAAAAGGCTGTAGACAGAATACTGAAAGGTTACAAGAAAAAACAAAAAAGGCTGCGGGAATCATGTCCTCGCAGCCTTTCTATATTGTATAAAACTGTGTTTGTCGCCTAATAAGCTTCTCTATATTTATTTTCATCCTTGTCTTCAAGCATGTTCAAATAGCTCCAGTATCGACTTTCCGCTATATAATGATTCTCAACGGCTGCCAAAACGGCGCATCCTGGCTCATGGGTATGGGTGCAGTTGTTGAACTTGCAGCCTTCGGAGAACTTAAATATCTCCTTAAAATAGCCGGTCAGCTCTTCCGGTTCCATATCAAATGTTCCAAAACCTTTAATTCCCGGTGTGTCTATCAAGTAGCCACCATCAGGCAATTCCAGCATTTCGCTGAACGTAGTAGTGTGCATGCCTGTATTATGCGCGTCGCTAATCTCCGCAGTCTTCAAGTTGACACCGGGTAATATCTGATTAATCAAAGTTGACTTGCCCACACCACTGTTACCACTGAGCAGCGTTACCTTGTCCTGTAGCAAGGGAATAAGTCGGTCTATGCCCGCTCCCGTGGCCGCGGAGATTTCATAACACGCATAACCGATGGTCTGATAGAGGTTCATCATCATGTGTTCGTAATGCTGTTCCTCCTCTGTCAGCAGGTCAGTCTTATTGAAAACGAGAACAACAGGCACCCGATAGGCTTCGGCCGAAGCCAAAAAACGGTCGATAAAGATAGTACTCGTCTGGGGATGATTCACGGTCACGATCAGGAAAGCCTGATCAACATTCGCGGCAAGGATATGACTTTGCTTGCTTAAGTTCTGCGATTTGCGGATGATATAATTGCGACGGTCTTCAATCGCAGAGATAAAAGCCGTTCCTTCCTGATTTGTAATAAGTTCAACCCTGTCACCTACGGCAACAGGGTTGGTACTTCGGATTCCTTTCAAGCGAAAGTTACCCTTTATTTTACTTTCTATTACTTGCCCGTCGTCGGTCTTCACTGAATACCAACTGCCGGTATTTTTAATGACAAGCCCTTTCAATACAATGCAACTGTTAATAAATTATACTGTCATAATTTCTTTCTGCTTCTCTTCAAGCAGTGCATCAATCTTCTTGATGTACTTGTCATGCAGCTTCTGCAAATCCTCTTCGGCGTCTTTTTCCAGATCTTCAGAAAGTCCATCTTTAATCGCTTTCTTCAATTTTTCTTTGATGTCAGCCCGTGCGGTGCGCACCTCGACCTTTGTTCTCTCGCCTATTTTGTTGCATTGCTTCACCAATTCACGACGTCTTTCTTCGGTTGGCTGGGGTATTCCCAGGCGGATAATCTCGCCATTGTTTTCGGGTGTGATACCCACATCACTGTCCATAATGGCTTTTTCAATGTCTCTGATCGCCTTTTTATCCCATGGGCGAATGGAGATAGTCCGAGCATCAGGCGCAGAAACTGTAGCTACTTGATTCAAAGGGACCATTGAACCATAACTGTTCACACGTACACCATCCAGAATAGCTACATTGGCACGGCCCGCACGAATATGAGAAAGCTGATCCTCAAGGTACATGGCAGCCATCTGCATGCGCTCTTCCGCATCATTCAAAGTTGTCTTTACGTCTAACATACAAGTCTTTTATTATATTTTTAATGATATTGTATTACACAAAATTAGAGATTATTCTTTGATTCTCCAACTGTTTCAGCCAATATTTTAGCAATCTCTTCTAATTTTTCCGCATCCTTTTCATCGAATGTATCAAGCGAAGTGCTGTCGATATCGATGACTCCCAATACCCGTCCGGAGCCAGTCTCTCGAATAGGCACTACGATTTCGGAACGAGAAAGGGATGAACAGGCGATATGACCGGTGAACCGCTCAACGTCAGGAACGACCAATGAGCGATTCTCATTCCATGCTGTGCCACAGACACCACGCCCTTTTGCGATACGCATACAGGCTACTGTTCCTTGAAAAGGGCCTAATTGCAACTCGTCATCCTGGACAAAGTAGAAGCCAACCCAGAAATATTCGTTCGGGAAAGTTTGCTTCATGGCTGCAGAAACATTGGCCAAGATGCCAACCTTATTGTGCTCATCGGCTACCAAACTTTTGATTTGCTCTATCAAAGTATTGTATCGAGCTGTTTTATCGGTATGATTCATTTGTTTAAACAGTAAAGTTGATCTACACAAATTTACGCTATTTATTTCTCTGTTCCAAATTATTTACTTACTTTCGTATCAAATACGCATCTCAATGAAAAAGCTTTTTCTATTTATTTTTGCTATCATCCTCGCCTCCATGGTCACGATGTCGTGCAAATTTGCAAAGGAAGACAACCCTGGAGACACTGTGGCCGCATCTGTTTTTGAACCCGTTGAACCTAAAATTCGCATACAAAGGGATTCGGTTCATACAACTTTGACAGAAATCCATGATAGCATCGGTATTTATTATATAGGTGATGCGTCGTCCAAAGCACTGTTACAACTACTCTCCTATCCCAGCCGCCGAGATACGGCAGCGTATTTCAAAGCCCGCCACATAAAGGTAAAAGGAAGCGCACAGATAGGAAATACCGTCAGAGTAGGATTCTATCGGTTGCCATCGGGGGATAGTATCGTCAATAGCGTAGAGCAAATCAAACCGGAAATACCCACAGAAACAACTCCATAGTCTAAGTAACAAGCTATAGAATATAAGGAACTAAATAAAAAAGACTTTGCCAACGATGTTCTCGGGCAAAGTCTTTAATATTTTATTGCATGTCGTAAACAACTTGCATGAGCTGTTTTCCTAACTGATCAGCAGCCTCCATGGAGTTGGCCTCGCTGTAAACGCGGATTATCGGCTCCGTATTGCTCTTGCGCAAATGTACCCATTTATCAGGAAAATCAATCTTCACGCCGTCAACATCGTTTACCGTAGCGTCGGGTTGCGCGTCGAACATCGCTTTCACCTTTTCTAATATCGCGTCAACATCAGTACTTGGCGTCAGGTCTATGCGGTTTTTAGCAATGAAATAATCAGGATATTCCTTCCTCAACTCACTCACTTTCACTCCCTTATGGGCCAGATTGCTAAGAAAGAGGGCAATTCCAACCAAAGCGTCACGCCCATAATGGCTCTCGGGATAAATTACTCCGCCATTACCTTCACCACCTATTACGGCATTCACTTCCTTCATCTTGGTTGTCACATTGACTTCACCCACCGCGGCCGGCGTATAGACACCACCGTGTTTTTCTGTAACGTCACGCAGCGCACGGGTCGAACTCAGGTTGCTCACCGTATTCCCGGGAGTGTGTTGCAGCACATAGTCGGCCACACTGACCAATGTATATTCTTCACCAAACATCTTTCCGTCTTCACAGATGAATGCCAAACGATCTACATCCGGATCTACCACGATGCCCAAATCATAGCCGCCGTTTTTCAACTCACCCATGATTTCCCCCAGATTCTTCTCTAAAGGTTCGGGATTGTGGGCAAAATCGCCGTTAGCCTCACCATTCAAGAACTTATAAGTCACGCCTAACGTGTCAAGTAACTGCGGCAGAATGATACCGCCAACCGAATTGATGCTGTCAACAACAACTTTGAAATGAGCGTTTCGGATAGCTTCGACATCTACAAGTTTCAAAGCCAGAACCTCATCAATATGTCGACGGTCAAACGAATCATCATCAACATAATGTCCCAGATGATCAACATCCGCATAATCAAAATCCTCACGAGCGGCTATATCCAGCACTTCGTTACCATTATCCTTTGTCAAGAACTCGCCTTCAGCATTAAGTAACTTCAACGCGTTCCAATGACGAGGATTGTGACTTGCCGTAATGATAAGGCCGCCATCGGCCCCTGCCATCCTTACAGCCAGTTCCGTAGTCGGCGTTGTGGCCAGACCGATGTTGACCACATCGTATCCCATGCCCATCAACGTGCCACAAACCACATTCTTAACCATATCGCCAGAGATGCGTGCGTCACGTCCTACGACTATCTTATTGGAAGGATTCTTTACACTGCGACGAATAAAGGTCGCATAAGCAGATGTAAACTTGACAATATCCAGTGGATTCAAGGTATCTCCCGTCTTACCCCCGATCGTTCCACGAATACCGGATATAGACTTAATGAGTGTCATAAAGTATGTATTTTAAATAGATTAAGGTCTGTTATATAAATATTATTCTTCCTCGAAAGTTAATTCATACATATATGGCTTGACGCTATTCGTAGCATTCTGTGTACCCGACGAACTTGGCACAATAAGCTTCACTTTGGCTATCTCGTCACCATCTTTCTTCGGACGTCCGATGTTGATGAAGTCAAATGGCACCATCCAACCGTTAGGCACAGCCGTAGATCTATACCTACTCTGCATCGTACTCTTGCCTGCGATGAATACTCCGAAATAAGAACCGGAAGTATTCTTGATAACCATGTGATCTACCAAACTTGAATAATAGAGCCAACGGTTTGACAGAACTACGGAGTCGGTTGCCAGATCTGTCTCATCAAAACGCACCAAAAGGTTTTTGATTTCACCTTCTTTTATTTTTGCTCCGACACCTTTTCTAACAATCTGCATATAGACGCCCGTACTCTTCATCAAAACCCACTCGTTTTTATCAACATTTGTCATACTGTCATGGGCAAAAAACTCGGATTCCGAGATTACTTTTATTTTGTTTTTTGCAATATAATTACTGATTGTCGCACGCTCTTTCTTTTTCCGATCTGCATATGTTTCGCTATCCTTGCATGACTCAAAGGTTACCAAGGCCGCTATAGCCATCAGTAATAAAGATATTTTTCTCATCTTATCAACAAAATTGTTTTGGACAAAGGTAGTAAAAAATCCTTATTCCTACCGGTGTGCCATAAATGTTTTATTATATTTTCAACCTTTCAATAATTTTTCATAACGCACAATGGCTTGGCGAACAACCTTCTCCGCTTCGGCCAAAGAGCAATCGAGGTGCCCCCCGCTCGCATTCAGATGACCACCGCCATTGAAGAATTCCGCCGACATTTGGTTGCAGGGGAAATCATCTACCGAACGAAGACTCACCCAAACAAGCCGATCCTTGCGATCATCCTCGCGCAACGAAATGCTCAATTTCATACCTTTGATTTTCAACGGCTCATTCACCAAGCCTTCCACATCACCCTTGATAAAACGGAAGTTCTTCATATCCTGTCGCGATATGGTGAAATAACTTGCATGAAAATCATCAAAGACATTGAGTTTCTGCGACATAAGATGCCCGCGCAACCTTATCGCCCACGAACTATATACATTAAAAACATTGCGATATATCTTATCTTTGTCAATTCCTTTGGTAAGCAACTGACCGATGATAAAGAAGATTTCGGGCCGTGTTGAATTATAAGTAAAGCCGCCGGTATCGGTCATCATGCCCGTGTAGAGCGCAACAGCCATCTTGCGGGTCATCTGTTCGAAGTCCTCTAACTGCCATATCATTCGAAACAAAAGCTCACACGTGCTGCACATTGTCGGAAATGAGAACTCCAAAGCATTGGGAATACGCGGATTCGTATGGTGATCTATCAAGACATAGCGCCCCTTGAAGTCTTCCATTGCCTGTTCCATCTCGGCCAAACGATCGAGTCCGTCAAAGTCAAGGCAGAAAACCACATCAGCTTCGGCCACAATTTTATCGGCTTCAGCTTTATGTTTGTCATATCGCATCAGCATTTCATTGCCCGGCAACCACTTCAAAAAGTCGGGAAAAGCATCCGGCACAATCATCGCGGGCTCTTTCCCTTGCTGTCTAAGATACTCCGACCACGCCAGCACCGCCCCCAACGCATCGCCATCGGGCGACTTATGGCAGCAGACCACGATCTTTTCAGCCTGCCCGACAGTCTCTCTGAGCAAGGTCAGCTGTTCGTCTGTTAGTACGTCAATATTCATAATGAATGCAAAGGTACTAAAAAAAGGCGCATCGATGATGTGCCTTTTTCTTTATTTTTCAGATAATTCTCAAAACAGATGTTCCGGATAGACGCCCTCATCCACCAACTGGCGGATTCTGTCAACGACGCCCTGCCGGTCGGCCGCATAGGTAACACCGAACCACTTACTCGTCGTATCAAGTACTTTAACTGAAGCTACACCTTCTTGAATCAACCTATTGACCATCAGCGGAATAAAGAACTCTGCCTTCAGGTTGGTCATATTGGCC
This sequence comes from uncultured Prevotella sp., assembly GCA_963547405.1. Taxonomy (GTDB): domain Bacteria; phylum Bacteroidota; class Bacteroidia; order Bacteroidales; family Bacteroidaceae; genus Prevotella. Next base: position 4,718 of record CAUURC010000067.1, on the reverse strand, counting down.
GAGTCTGATAAGAACTCCTTGAAATACGCTTCGCTATAAGCAAAATAATCGGGTGTGAATCCCCATACATTCATGCTGACCGGCGTATTGTCTGACACGGCTATCCACTCGCCATTTTCATCCTTATATTGTACTGTTCCGTCGCGACGCTCTATCTCCGTACGCTCCACAACCGTCGTCAGGTTGTCTTCCGCGTCTTTCGAACAGATACCACGCGCCACGGTTCCATTGTCACTCAGCGTGTTGCCGACACGGAATCCCACCATCGCATAGCGATTCTTGCTACCTTCGGGTAGCTCACTCAGAAACGCTCCCATAGCCATGAAGCAGTCACGATTGTAGAAATCGTCACAGTTAATAACACAGAAAGGCTCCTTCACTACATCTTTGGCCATCAATACCGCATGATTGGTGCCCCAAGGCTTCTGTCGGCCTTCCGGAACGGCAAAACCTTCGGGCAGCGCGTCCAAACTCTGGAAGCAGAGTTCCAGTGGTACGTGGCCCTCATACTTCGTCAATACCTGTTCTTTGAACTGCTCTTCAAAATCCTTACGAATAATAAAGACAATCTTGCCGAAGCCTGCCTGAATGGCATCGTAAATGGAATAATCCATGATCGTTTCGCCATTGGGGCCCAAACCGTCCAGCTGCTTCAGTCCCCCATATCGACTGCCCATACCCGCAGCCAATAGCAACAATGTTGGTTTCATTCTTATCTTAAATTTAAGTTATTCGACTTGCCTATTCAAGTCTGACAACAAAGTTAGCGTAATTTTATGATTATGCCAAACACTGCGGCAAGAAAAACGGAATTCTTTAATAACAATAACAATCCGGTCATATTTCTTATACCTTTTTATATTATGCGTACCGGTATCTTCAATATTCATCACAACCTCTAAATAAATCCACCATTTTCTCGTGCAATACACATCATGTCGTATTGTTTAGAAATGTCTTCATAAGTATGAAAACCAATTCTATCTTTGATATCTTTAAAGGCAGTCCTTTCCATTACTTTTTCAAATTGTTCTCGTCTACTTTTAGGGGCGACAATCAGAAAGCGACTATGAAAGTCTTGTAAATCACAGAATTTCGCGACAGAGTTTTGTATATCTGTAGAGTGTTCAACTTCAAAGAAGGTATTTGGCATTTTGCGTTCATTAAACCAAATCACATCCACTGTTTTTGCACGGTTTGTCAGTGAATCATAAGAAAATTTCGGAACAGTCACTGTTGAACAAATCTCAACAAGTGGTTTTTCAAGGAATTTGCGATTCTTGTCTTGTGCCGGCACATAGGTCATATACTTCTTCATATTTCCTATTTCAACGATAAGACCCTGATAATAGCTATGTGTAAAACGCTCATCATCTTTTGCGTCCTTTGTCTCAATCCTAAACTTGCGCAACACTTCATTACGACATGCTTCCAAAGCCCAAAGTCCGGGCTGAATCTTGAAGATTTCATCCGATTGCTGGACAATTCTACGGATAGACTCGTTAGGCGTTTTGGTCGCCCAGCAGGACGTATCGACGAGATGATACAGATTGCCAAGAGTTGCATACCCCCCATTCCTACGTAAAGCATCTATGACCTGTTGCGATTGAGTACGTAATTTCACCATAATCCTGTTTTAAAAGCTTTCGCCCAGCAATACATCTTCAAGCACCTTCATTTATTTATAAGCTATCCGAAATTCTGCCTCCGCTTAACTTGACCGATTAAATTGAAACTCAAATGTATCACAAAATATTATAATCACCAAATAAAGGATTGGATATTCTATTTTTTTTACCGAGCCCAACGGTACTTATAAACCTGCTTTTTTAACACTTCCACAACTCTCCATTTAACGTAAAAAAAACGAAGAAAAGAGATGAACGGAGGGTATTCGCAAGGCGATTAGGGGAAAAAAAGTAGGGAAAACGGTGAAAAAGCATGCTTTTGAAGTGTAAAAGCTATGTAATGGCAAGGCAAAAGCTATGCTTTTACAAGCTAAAAGGGCTGCTATTAGGAGCTAAAAGGGCTGCTTTTACAAGCTAAAAGAGCTACAACTAAGAGATGTTTTTTTATGATAATAGAACCTCTATTCGTCATACAAGAAATTCCTTATAAATGATTGTTAACCAATTTGTAAATAACCAAAACAAATAGTAAGATTAGCTTTTCCATAAAACTTGAAAAGCATTAAATAGAAATCCGCAATACCAACAACTTGGTTTTGCGGATTGCGTTTCAGAAGAGAATACTCTACTTGATTAAAATATAATGCATCATTGAGTGAAGGATATACTGCTTGAAGGTTATTCTGCCTATGCCCAAATAACGTGCCATCATAGACATTGTCCATATGAACATTTTTATATCTTTAATAATCTTCTTCTTCGCTTACATCTTCCGCTTCAAGGTTTAAATCTTCCGGATTCTCATCGAAGGTTGTACGATAACTTTCTTCTGTAAGCTTATCTTCGTCGAAAGCATCTTCTTCTTCTTCTGACTTGCTGTAGTGATCTTCCTCTTCGGGCAAGTCCTCCTCTTCTCCCAAATCGTTCACGCGCTCTTCATCATCCAAATCTTCTTCGCTCTCAAACCTGATTTTAGGCTTATCAAACTCTGGTTTTTCTTTTGCAAAGATGGCCTCAACCCATGAACCTTTAGGTATTTCCAAAACCTCAAAGCCGTCATTTACTTTCTTTTCATACATGCCGCCGGGTTTATGAAGCCTGTTACTCGGGAGAGTTGTCGTACTTATATCAAAACCGCTTTCTATAATATCTTGTACACTTTGTGAAAGACTATCCCATCCTCCGCCGAAATTTCTGTCAAGGACTTCTATAAGTTTTGAAGCTGATATGTGACGTATATTCTCATAAGTAAGGTCCGTAACCCGCATGATAGGCTTCTTCTTAAGCGCAACTTTCGTTTTGGTGTTTTCATCCAGACGCATGATGCCGACTTTATATCCTCGCGCTTCAAGCTTACTGACAACTTCGGGCTTATCGATCTTTACCTCTTCAATGTCATAGGCACTCTTGATTATATCGGTGTAGTGCCGTATATTGTCTTTGAGATCAATATCCTTTTCGGCAGCTTCCCACATCCTGAAAACATCATTTTCCTGTGTGTTCCATACATTACTTTTATTTATCGTTTTGAGTGTCAAGGCTTTTACTTCTTTCATACTTAAAATCTATATGTCATTTGCTGCAAAAGTATACACTTTGACCCATATTCACAAACTTTTATAGATTAAATTTTGCTTATCAATTATATATTTTCTATTTTTGTAATCATAATGATGAGTGAACCCTTAGCAGAAAGAATGCGCCCTAAGAGCTTGGACGATTATGTTGGTCAAGCACATTTGGTGGGTGCGAATGCCGTGCTCAGAAAGATGATTGATTCAGGGCGCGTGTCATCTTTCATCCTTTGGGGGCCTCCGGGGGTCGGCAAAACTACTTTAGCTCAAATTATCGCAAATAAGCTGGAGACCCCATTCTATACACTTAGCGCGGTAACAAGTGGCGTAAAAGATGTCCGGGAGGTGATAGAACGAGCCAAGAACAACCGCTTTTTTACGACCCTGTCTCCAATACTTTTTATTGATGAAATTCATCGGTTCAGTAAATCACAACAAGATTCTCTGTTGGGAGCGGTAGAGCGTGGCATTGTTACTTTAATTGGAGCGACAACAGAGAATCCTTCTTTTGAGGTGATTCGCCCCCTATTGTCAAGATGTCAGCTCTATGTTTTAAAGCCTTTGGACAAGGATGACTTATTAAAACTCCTTCAGAGAGCCATCAATGAAGATTTAGAGCTAAAGCAAAAACAGATAACTTTAAAAGAAACCGATGCCCTCTTCCGCTATAGCGGAGGAGATGCCCGCAAACTATTGAATATCCTTGAATTAGTTGTTGAGTCGTCCGGAACCACGGATATAGAAATTTCGGACGAGGTCGTTGTTGACAGATTGCAGCAGAATCCGCTGGCTTATGACAAAGACGGTGAAATGCATTATGACATTATTTCCGCTTTTATTAAGAGTATAAGGGGCAGCGATCCCGATGCAGCGCTTTATTGGATGGCACGTATGATACAAGGAGGAGAAGACCCTCAGTTTATAGCCAGACGACTAATCATCAGTGCTGCCGAAGATATAGGATTAGCCAACCCAAACGCTTTGCTGCTTGCCAATGCCACTTTTGATGCCGTGATGAAAATTGGTTGGCCCGAAGGGCGTATCCCGCTGGCCGAAGCAGTAGTGTATCTTGCCACGAGTCCCAAAAGCAATTCAGCCTATCAAGGTGTTGCGAACGCGCTAAAGATGGTAGAACAGACGGGCAACTTACCTGTACCTTTACACCTAAGAAATGCTCCGACGGCACTCATGGCTCAATTAAATTACCACGATGGATACAAATACAGTCATGACTATCCGAATAATTTCGTAGAACAGCAGTATCTACCTGATGCGATTAAGACGCAGCGGATTTGGCATGCTCAACATTCTCCGACAGAAGAAAAGCAATATCAGCAAATGCTTAAATTGTGGGGTGACAAATATAAAGAATAATAGAAATACAGAAAATGAAAATAGTTGAATTAGATGGCTACGCAGCCAATCCGGGAGATTTATCTTGGGAAGGACTGAAAGAGTTTGGAGAACTGGTGGTATACCCAAGAACTCCTGCAGAGAAGGTTGTTGAACGTGCAAC
>CAUURC010000066.1:0-14880 GCA_963547405.1 uncultured Prevotella sp. | reverse complement strand
GGAACTTTATTAATCACGCCCCTACGGCCCCCGCCATCCCGTTACTAAACACTAAAATAAATACATTAGTAAATGTCAACGAGTCGCCATGCGCCAGCGTAGGGGCGTGATTCATCACGTTCCGCTCAAACAAGAAACCATATCATACATGATTTATCACGTTCCTCCTCTTTATCCTTCTATCTAATTAGCCCACTCAAAACAGCTAAATTCCTTCTGATTTTTTTAGGACAAAAGGCTCAAAATGGCTGCGTTATTCTGAAAATAAAAAACTTTTGCCGGGAATAACGCATTTTCGTGCGATTTCGGATTTCGCTGATTATCAACTGGTTATGAATCAATGGCGGAAAACGGGGTGTCGGAAAGGGCCTTGTTATCGTGTTTTGGGCTTGCAATCGTGGCCCTTTTACAAGGTAAAAGCAGCCCTTTGGCGTTGTAAAAGCTATGCTTTGAGCGGGTAAAAGGGCTGCTTTTGCGAGTTGAAAGGTGTAAAATGGGCGAAAAAGAGGGGATGAAATGTTGGGTGATGGCTTTGGGGTGACCTTTCTGTTGCTGGATGAGGGGCGGCCGAAGTGTTAAAAAACGCTCTGCTTTTTTGACAAAAATGGCCGGAAAGAAAAGCGTTACGGGGAACTGAAACAAATGGTTTCGGCTCCCCGTAATTCTGTTTGTGGGTTGTTTATTCTTCGTATCGGTCGATGGATTCCTTCATGCGGCGGCGGCCGATGTTGACCAATCGTTCTGACTTATCGTAGTCGAAGCCGCCGTAACGCTTCATCGAGATGTCGACAAGGATGTCGGGTGGCGTGAGGCGGATGGAGAGTTGGGCGTTCTGATGAATCATGATAGAGGCCGTGCGGTTGAGCAACGTGTACATGTTAAACTCGGGATGCACGTCGTCGGGCATGATGCGCTTGAGCAATCGCAGGGCGCGCGAGTTTTCCAGTTCGTGCTTTTCGGCGGCTTTTTTGATGCGCGTCTGTCCCAGATAGTCGTGTCCGCTGACGTTGACCGCCACCAGCAGGTCGCCCTTGGTGCGTTTTACGCGGTTGAGAGGTAGCGGATTGGTGATTCCTCCATCAATGAGCGTTTTGTTACCGGTCTTCACCGGCGATAAGAAAGCGGGCAGAGAGATGGATGCCCGAATGGCGTCGTAGAGGCTGCCCTGCGTGAAGACGACTTCGTGGCCCGACTCCCAGTCGGTGGCTACGGCCGCGTAAGGTATCGGTAGGTCTTCTATCCGCACGTCGGGCACAATCTCTTTCAGTGCCGTGATGATGCGACGGCCTTTCACCAGATGGTCAAAGCTTAGAGAAAAGTCGGTCAGACTGAAAATCTTTTTGCGATCGATGGTTTCCATCCACTCCTTGAAGCGATCCAGATGGCCCGTGGCGTACATGCCGGCAATGAGTGCTCCCATCGATGTTCCGGCAATGGAACTGATGTTATAGCCCCTTTCGATTAGCTCTTCGATGGCTCCGATGTGAGCCAGTCCGCGCGCTCCGCCGCTCGAAAGCACCAGTGCCACGTTCTTCTTGTCGCCCCGGATGTGGCGGATGACGATGTCCTTAATCTCGGTATATCGTTCTTTGAGGTCTAAGGTGTTGATATCCATAATTGCAAATTTACAAAATAAAGCGTCAAACTACATATTATTACCAAATAAATACTAACTTTGCAAGGAAATATAAAGCCGTATTAAAAATGGAAATTATTAACCTCAGCAATCAAAATTCTATCATTAACCAGTATATGGCCGAGATTCGGGATAAGGAGTATCAGAAAAACCGACTTCTTTTTCGTAACAATATCATGCGTATTGGTGAATATGAAGCCTTTGAACTCTCGAAGACGCTCGACTACGAGCCCAAGGATGTGGTTACGCCGCTCGGTGTTTCGTGTGTCAACGTGCCGACCGATAAGATTGTTCTGGCCACGATTTTCCGTGCCGGACTGCCTTTTCATCAGGGTTTTCTGAATATCTTCGACCATGCCGGCAATGCTTTTGTCAGCGCTTATCGTGAGTATAAGGACGCCGAGCATCATCAGGTGGGTATTCATGTGGAGTATTTGGCCACGCCAAGTATCGAAGGCAAGAATCTCATTATTACCGATCCGATGCTGGCTACGGGCGGAAGCATGGAGCTGGGTTACAAGACTTTCCTGACCAAGGGCACGCCCAAGCGCATCCATGTGTGCTGTGTGATTGCTTCGCCCGAAGGGATTGACCATATCCGCAAGACGCTGCCCGAGGACAAGACCACCATTTGGTGTGCCGCTATCGACCCCGGCATGAATGAACACAAGTATATCGTACCGGGATTTGGCGATGCCGGCGACTTGTGTTATGGTGATAAGCTGTAAATAAGATTTAAGAAGGCGTGGCAAAAGTGTCACGACCTTATACCTTTCCAATTCTTTGAGTAGGGGTTTGTTTTCATGGGACACTAAAATCCCCCGTCACTCGTTGTACGAATGGCGGGGGATATATGTATCATCACGCGTCGGTTGTGAACGGGTTATCCTACTTGGCTTCCGGGTTTCACCTGATTGAGCGTTGTGGTAACGTTGAGGCTGCCGTCGAAATTGACAGCGGAGAGAATCATTCCCTGGCTTTCGATGCCCATCATCTTGCGCGGCGCAAAGTTGGCTACGAAGAGAACATCTTTGCCGATGAGCTGTTCGGGCTCGTAATAAGCGGCAATGCCACTGAGAATGGTGCGGTCGGTGCCGCTGCCATCGTCGATGGTGAACTGCAAGAGTTTCTTACTCTTCTTCACGCGCTGGCAGTCTTTGATGTGTCCTACGCGTATATCGAGCTTCTCAAAGTCGTCGAACGATACTTCGGGCTTGATGGGTTCGGCCTTGTAAGCGGCGGCTTCGTTGGCCTTGCGGGTAGCTTCGAGCTTGTCGAGCTGCTGCTGGATGGCCTCGTCTTCTATCTTTTCAAAGAGCAGTTCGGGCTCGGCCAACTGATGACCGGGCGTGAGCAGCGAGGTGCTACCGAGTTGGCTCCACTCAAATTCGGGCATGTTGATGAGGCGGCGCAGCTTTTCGCTGGAGAAAGGAAGGAACGGTTCGAAGGCGATGGCGAGGTTAGCCACGAGTTGCAATGAGATATTGAGAATGGTCTCGACACGCTTCGGGTCGGTCTTCCATACCTTCCAAGGCTCACACTCGGTGATATACTTGTTGCCGATGCGGGCCAAGTTCATGGCTTCTTTCTGTGCTTCGCGGAATTTGAACACGTCGAGGAAGCTCTCTACCTTAGCTTTCACGTCTTGGAACTCAGCGATGGTCTGGCGATCCACGTCTTCCAGCGGGCCGCAAGCAGGCACAACGCCGTCCCAGTACTTCTTGGTGAGCTGCAACGCACGGTTGACGAAGTTGCCATAGACGGCTACGAGCTCGGAGTTATTGCGTTCCTGAAAGTCTTTCCACATAAAGTTGTTGTCCTTGGTTTCGGGCGCGTTGGCCGTCAACACGTAGCGCAGCACGTCTTGTTTGCCCTCAAAGTCGCGCAGATATTCGTGCAACCATACGGCCCAGTTGCGCGATGTTGAGATCTTATCGTTCTCCAGATTGAGGAACTCATTGGCCGGAACGTTGTCGGGCAAGATATAATCGCCGTGGGTCTTAAGCATCGTGGGGAAAATAAGGCAGTGGAACACGATGTTATCTTTGCCGATGAAGTGTACCAAGCGTGTATCGTCGTCCTTCCACCACTTTTCCCACGAGCCCCACTTCGCGGGTTCGCGGTCGCAAAGCTCCTTGGTGTTGCTGATATAGCCGATGGGGGCGTCGAACCATACGTAAAGCACTTTGCCCTCGGCGCCTTCTACGGGCACGGGGATGCCCCAATCGAGGTCGCGCGTCATGGCACGGGGTTGCAAATCCATGTCGAGCCAGCTCTTGCATTGGCCATAGACGTTGGAGCGCCATTCCTTATGATCTTCCAATATCCACTGTTTCAGCCATGGCTGATAGTCGTTGAGCGGCAAATACCAGTTTTTGGTTTTGCGAACGACGGGCTTGGAGCCGCTGATAGTGGAGTGTGGGTTGATGAGTTCCATGGGACTGAGGTCGCTGCCGCACTTCTCACACTGATCGCCGTAGGCGTTTTCGTTGTGACAGTGGGGACATTCGCCCATGATATAGCGGTCGGCGAGAAACTGATGAGCCTCTTCGTCGTAATATTGTTCGGTCTCTTGTTCGGTGAGTTTGCCGTCGTCGTACAGCTTTTTAAAGAAATCGCTGGCCAGTTTTCTGTGGGTGTCGCTGGTGGTGCGGCTATATACGTCGAACGAAATGCCGAATTCCTTGAACGACTCTTTAATCATCGTGTGGTAACGGTCTACCACGTCTTGCGGCGTAATGCCTTCTTTCTTGGCCCGGATGGTGATGGGCACGCCGTGTTCGTCGCTTCCGCCGATGAAAATGACATCTTGTTGCTTCAGTCTCAGGTAGCGAACGTAGATGTCAGACGGTACATACACGCCGGCCAAGTGGCCGATATGGACGCCACCGTTGGCGTATGGCAGCGCGGCAGTGACGGTAGTACGTTTATAATTTTTCTGTTCCATGTTGAGTTTGTATCTTTACTTTGGCTGCAAAGATACTCTAAATCAGTGAAATATGCGATACAAATGGGGAAAAATGACCAGCTCGGCCTCACTCGCTAACAACTCGTTTATGAAAGAAAGTTCTGCAAATATTGCGCGGTAAGGTAGAAGAAGATGGCGGCGAAGGCAAGGTCGCGCTGATAAATGATGGTTTTGACGCGTTTTTCTTCATCGCTTCTCCATACTTGCCACGCGTCGATTATGGTGGTTAACAGGCCGATGCCGAAAATGATTGCAAATATTAAGTCTTTCATAAATACCGTTGTGGTTGCTGATAATATTTCTTTTACAAAAGTAATATTAAAATTCAATCCGTTGTTTGATGCTTATGTTAATTTATATACCTTCCCTATCAATCTTTAGAATTTTGAAAACAATGGCCCCGAATGACCTCTATGGCTGACTGAAAACACGGAATGTATATTGGAGAAAATGCTTGGCTACCAATAGAAAATTGATGGAAATAGTTAGTTGTAACACAAGAGAGCCGCATGGAATCTGTTCCATGCGGCTCTCTCATATATAATATGTAAAAGTGATTACACTTTATTTGCTCTCTGCAACTTCCAAAGCTTCTTCCTTGCGGATGGCCCGACCCATCACGATGAAGGCGATGGGAGAGGCGATGAAGATAGAACTCAGCGTTCCGAATACAACACCCATAGTCATGGCGAAGGCAAACGGCTGGATACTCTTACCACCGAGGAACAGGATAACGAGCAATACGATCAATGTAGAGAATGATGTATTGATGGTACGTGCCAAGGTTTGGTTGATAGAGTCGTTGAACAACTGCTGAATATCTTGCTTCGGATGGAGCTTCAGGTTCTCACGAATACGGTCGAATACAACCACCTTGTCATTGATGGAGTAACCGATTACGGTCAGCACAGCACCAATGAACGTCTGGTCTACTTCGAGCGAGAAGGGCAGAACGCCCTGCAAGAGTGAGAACAAACCGATAACGGTAACGGCATCGAGGGTCAAAGCAACGGTTGAACCTACAGAGAAGGCGATGTTGCGGAAGCGTACGAAGATGTAAAGGAAGATGGCAACCAAAGCGATGAGCACGCTGATGATAGCACCATAGGTAACATCCTTGGCCACCGAAGGACCTACCTTCGAGCTGCTGATGATAGAACCGCCTTGACGAACATCGGGATTCTTGAAGTCTTCGATGCTCTTCTGGCTTACCATGCCGGCCTTCTTCAGACCGTTATAGAGCATGTCTTCGGCCTCGTCGTCAACCGTCGGGCTGTTAGACTCAATCTTATAGTTGGTCGAAATACGGATGGTCTTGTTGTCGGTACCCAGTGAAAGGGCGCTCGATGTGCAACCGGGGAAGATGTGTCCCAGTACTTCGCGAACCTGTTCGGGCTCGGTTGATTTCTCAAACTGTACTACATAGTTGCGACCACCGGTGAAGTCGATACTCTTGGCCAGACCTCTTACAACGAAACTGCCGCAGAACAATACGATGGCAGCTGCCGCAACAACGAATGTTGTCTTGTAAGCTGACATGAACTTATAGTTCTTTCCTTGCATCAGATTCTCTGAAATAGAAGTCCAGAACTTCAGGTGCATCCAGCTGTCGTGGTTCAGTTTGTATTCATAAACCAAGCGAGTGAGGTATACGGCACTGAAGAATGAGCAGACGATACCGATAATCCATGTTGTGGCAAAGCCTTGGATAGGACCTGTACCGAACATATAGAGGATAACACCGGTAATCAATGATGTCAAGTTAGAGTCGAAGATGGCGCTGAAAGCGTTGCTGTAACCGGCGCTGATGGCCTGTTTCATCTGCTTGCCGCTGCGCAATTCTTCCTTAATACGTTCGTAGATAAGCACGTTGGCGTCGACCGCGGTACCCAATGACAGCACCATACCGGCGATACCACTCATCGTCAGCGCCGCCTGGAACGACGTCAGAATACCCAACGTGAAGAATACGTTGATGATCAGCGCGCAGTTGGCAATCATTCCGGGGATGATATTATACATGGCGAGCATGTAGAAAATCAGCAGAACGAAAGCGATGGCAAACGAAATGATACCCTGTTGAATAGAGGCGGCACCCAAAGTAGGACCTACAACCTCTTCCTGAACGATGCGGGCAGGGGCCGGCATACGACCGGATTTCAAAGTATTAGCCAAGTCTTTGGTATCTTCGATGGTGAAGTTACCCGAGATTGACGACTGGCCACCGTCGATTTCGCCGTTCACGCGTGGAGCAGAGTAAACCACACCGTCCAATACGATGGCGATAGCTTTGCCCACATTGGCTTTGGTAAGGGCAGCCCAGCGGCGTGCACCTTCAGAGTTCATACTCATCGAAACCTCAGGCGCGCCGGTCAAATGGTTGAACTGGTCGCTGGCATCGGTCACAACGTCGCCTTCAAGCGGCGCACGACCACTGGTAGAAGTTACTTTCAGCGCGTAAAGTTCAAAGATATTCTTGGCCTGAATGCCATCGGCGGGCTTAGCACTCCAAAGGAGTTTTACGTCAGAAGGCAATATTTGCTTAGCCAAGGGGCTGTAGATGAGCTTGTTGATGTCAGCCGTATCGCGAACGCTTGCATAACCTACGAGTGCCAGAGAGTTCTGACCTGTGGTCTGAAGCATGGCCAACAGCGGGTGAAGCTTTTTGGCTTCTTCCAACTGTGCGTTGGTGCTTTCGGCAATGTTCTTCTTGTTGTTCTTATCTTTCAAAGTGAATTGAGGCGTTGCCTTCTTTGTGGCAGTTTCCTGAGCGGCAACCTGCGTTGTGTCAGCCTTGGTTGTGTCGGCTTCGGCACCACCATTGGCCAAGCGACTGTCAAGCTGTTGCAGGTAAGGAATGATTTCCTCTGCGTTGTAGGTCTCCCAAAATTCGAGGTTGGCGCTACCCTGGAGCAGCTTACGCATACGCTCCGGCTCTTTGATACCCGGCATTTCTACCATGATACGGCCCGTCTGGCCTTCGAGTTTCTGGATGTTGGGCTGAACCACACCGAACTTATCGATACGCGTACGCACTACGTTGAATGAGTTGTCGATAGCAGACTGCACTTCTTCGCGCAATACTTTCTCGACGTCATCATCGCTGCTCTGTGGTGAAACCTTGCCCTGCAACTGCTGGGTTGCGAAGATTTCGGCCAAGCGATGACCCGGCGCGTTCTTCTTGTAGGCTTTTACAAACAGAGAGATAAAGTCTTTCTGGCTGGTTTCTTCCTCTGCTCTGGCTTCTTTCATCGACTTAGTGAAAGCGGCATCGGTCTTGTGATCGGCCAATGTTTCTAAAACATCAGGCACAGAAATCTCAAGAATGACGTTCATACCGCCCTTCAGGTCGAGGCCGAGACCAATTTGGGTCTCCAAGCACTTCTGATAAGAGTAGATTCCTAAGTACTTCACAGAATCCTTGTAATCCTGTTGTGCGATGGGATCTTTCAGCTTTGCGGCCTCACTATCATAGTAACGTGTGGCTACAGAAAACGAAAGATAGAAAATGCTTGCAAGTGTCAGAAGGACAGCAGTGCAAATTACAATTCCTTTGTTTTGCATTTTGTTTGTTATGTTATTAATTTATTGTTTTTCGAATCTTACGTTTCGTTAACTTTAATAAACTATATATTGAAGTCGTGCAAAGATAATTATTTTTTCGGAGTTTTAAAAAAAATGGGCTTTATTATTCATTTTTTTAAGTATTTACACGGCTTTTGCGGGCTATTTGATTGTAAATTAGTCGTTTAAACCGTCTCTTTTTAGAATCAGAATGGCCCTTTTATAGCGTTTAAAATTATCTTTTTCATCTGGTATTGATGGCCCGTAAATCACGGTTTTTTCTTTTTCAGCCAGCAGACAACGGGGTAGTGGTCGCTCATTTTTATGCTGTTGTCGACCTTACAGGCATAGGGTTGCCAATGCGAAGAGCACATGATATTGTCGATGCGCACCCAAAAGCGCGAATAGTGGTAGCTGATTCCCGGCCCATTACCGGTCTCTACGTAGCAATCTGTTAAGTTTTCGGCAATCTTATGACGGGTATAAGAGATGGGGCTGTCGTTGAAGTCGCCACAGAGGATGATGCTTCGGCCCTTGTGTTTGCTGACGTAGCGCGCCACGGCATCGGCCTGAACAGCGCGCTTTTGTGTGGCGGTGGCCAGTTTCTTGATGATGAGCGCCGGTTCTTTTTTGGCCTTTTCGCCCTTTAGTTCGCCCTTGGTGAAAGTCCTGAACTGCTCCTTTTCTTCTTGTGAAAAGCCGACCGACTCTAAGTGGTTGTTGACAACGATAACCGTGTCGCGACCTATCTTCAGCCGATAAGCCATGCTCATGTTGCCGGCCGACGGATATTTAATGTGTTCGCGCGTGAGGATCGGAAACTTGCTGTATAGCGTCAGGCTATGGTAGTTGCCTATCCAGGCCGTGTCTTTGTATTGATAGAGTGGGTCGAGCACGGCGTCAATGCGGTTTTTGCCCAATTCGTTCGTCGCGGCTTCCTGCAAACAGAGGATGTCGGCGTTCTGTTTGCGCAGATAAGAGAGTATAGCGTTGTCGGTTCCGGGCGGTGTTTCCCAGCCGGCAAAGCTCAAGACGTTGTATGATATGACCTTGATGGCTCCTTGGGGCACCTCTTTTTTGAGATTAAGAGGCATGTAAATGTGGATGGGCCCGTAGCAGAGGAGGTAGCCGAGCAGCGGGATGAGCACGGCGCGGGGCTTGATCATCACCCATAGGATGAGGAATCCCATGTTCAGAATGAGAAAGGCGGGAAAGGCCAGTCCGATGGTGGCCAGGTAATAGTGGCCGGCGGGGTTGATCCGATCGGAATAACCCACCAGCAACATGAGCACGATGGTGACGATGTTGGCACCAGTGATGACATGCAGCGTGAAATTTTTGATTTGCTTAAACATGCCTGTGGTTAGCCGCGGTTGCTGCTGTCGAAGAGTTTTTGCTTTTCTTCGGCTGACAGACTGTCATATCCGCTGCGGCGAATCTTGTCGAGAATCTGGTCTATTTCTTCTTGTTCCCTTTGCTTGCGGGCATTGTATTCCCAATCGCTATCGTGCGAATGGCCGGTGTGAAAGGTGTCTTCATCGCGCTTCTTGTCTGACGAACGGTTGGTCCGACGCTCCCAAGCATTGCGCAGGTTGTCGAAAAACGCTTCGCCACCGGCGCGTCTGTAGCCCGAAGTGGGGCGCTTGCGCCAGTAACGAATCATAAAGAATCCGAATACCATGCCACCTAAGTGGGCCAGATGGGCCACATTGCCACCCGTACCGGCCATCGCCGAGAAGAGTTCGATGCCGGCATAGAGGGCCACAAACCACTTGGCTTTGATGGGAATGGGCAACGGGAAGATGAAGATTCGCTCTTCGGGAAAGATCATTCCGAATGCCAACAGGATGGCATAGATGGCTCCCGAGGCGCCCACCGTGGTGAACTGATTGAGCAGGGCGGCACTGTTGTGAGCCACGGTGCCGATGTCGTCGAACGAAAAGTTAGGAATCTGGTCGACAGCCATCAGATAAAACTGACCAAACTGGGCCGCTTCCTGAAACAGACCGGCACCAATGCCACACGATATATAATAAAAAAGAAACTTCTTGGGGCCCCATACGTTCTCGACAACGCAACCAAACATCCACAGCGCAAACATATTGAACAGCAGATGACTAAAGGTGGCATGCATGAACATGTAGGTAATCAACTGGTAAAGGTGGAAGTCGGGTGCCAAAAAGAAATGAAGACCGAACGTGTCGTTCAATCTTAGGTTTCCGTAAGCATCGGCACCGGCTATATAATTCACCAGAAATATCATGACATTGATGATAAGCAGGTTCTTGGTGATGGTAGGAATCGTTCGCATTATTGTGATTTTTATTTCATTTTATTTGTAAACAGAGTGGAGCAAAAGTACGAAAAATATCGCATAAAGCTTGTAAACAGTAGTGTTTAAGCACAAATTTTCAAAAAATATGCCACTTTTTTCATTTTTTTGTTTGAATTATAAAAGGAATGCCCTATATTTGCGAAGTGTAAAGAAGATTACTTTAAATACAACCATTTAATACTTTAAATTATGAACAAGACAGAATTAGTTGACAAAATTGCAGCAGGTGCTAACTTGAGCAAAGCTGACGCAAAGAAAGCATTGGACGCTACTGTTGCTGCCGTTAAGGAAGCACTCGTAGCTGGTGACAAAGTACAGCTCGTAGGTTTCGGTACTTTCAGCGTAAATGAGCGTCCGGCTCGTGAGGGTATCAATCCCGCAACAAAGCAGAAGATTGCTATCGCTGCTAAGAAAGTTGCTAAGTTCAAGGCTGGTGCAGAACTTACTGAGGCTGTCAACAAGTAATCGTATTCCAATAACGATTGGTAAAAAGGTGATTCTTACGAGAATTGCCTTTTTTTGTTGCTGTTTTGAATGACTTTTGATAGGAAATTGACCGACAAAAGGGCTGCTTTGACATTGTAAAAGCAGCCCTTTTACAATGTAAAAGCATAGCTTTTAGGCGGTAAAAGCTATGCTTTTGCAAAGCAGAAAGAAAAATGTCAAAAAAAGAAAGTAAAACGAAGAGCCTGTACTTGCGTAGACACGAAGACAGAACAAAATGCTTCCTTTATGTTGTTTTTTTGACATAAAGACATAAGAACATAGGGTTTTTATGCTGTTTTTTTGACATAAAGACATAAGAACATAAGGTTTTTATGCTGTTTTTTTGACATAAAGACATAAGAACATAAGGTTTTTATGCTGTTTTTT
Organism: uncultured Prevotella sp.; assembly: GCA_963547405.1. GTDB lineage: Bacteria > Bacteroidota > Bacteroidia > Bacteroidales > Bacteroidaceae > Prevotella. Next base: position 3,504 of record CAUURC010000066.1, on the reverse strand, counting down.
TTGACATAAAGACATAAAAATATAGGTTGTAAGTTCATCTTTAAAAGACATAGGAACATAAGAACATAATTTTCCCGGTGGGACGTCGCAAGCGACGGAATAAAGACATAAAGCGAAGAGGGACTTCTATAGAATTCCTTGTAGATGAACGAGTTATAATAGTTTACCGAAAGGGTTTTGCTGTTTACCGAAAGTAGTATAATAGTTTGTCGGATGGGGTTTTGCTGTTTACCGAAAGTGGTATAATGGTTTGTCGGATGGGGTTTTGCTGTTTACCGAAAGTGGTATAATAGTTTGTCGAACGGGGTGTGGGCGTTTGGCAAATGGGGGATGGTTGTTTGTTGAGGGGTTAATGGTTATTTGCTGATAAGTTATCGTTTATGGTTAGGTTGTTGGAGAATCGGGAGGGGTATTTGTTGTTTCGGTTTGTTGTTTCTCCCAGTTTTCCCATTCTTTCATGGCTTGTTGCCAGTCGGTAGCTGTTCCGTTGTCGATGGCTTCTTGTTGTCGTTTGGCCTCATCGCGTGCTTTGTCTCGTTGCCGCTTGGCTTTCATATTGTCGATGGTGGCGTCATCCAGGATTTCGATGGCACCTCGGCGGAGTGCTTCTTGCAGTTCATCGGGTCCGAAAGCCTTGCCTGGTTCGTTGAAATCGGAGATATTGAATTCGTATTCCACGCGTAAGTCATGGCGAATCAGTTTCTGTTGCAGGCGATTGCCCGCATTCTTCAGTCGCAGCAACCGACTGATTTCATCTATTTCTTTTTGTGCGAATTTGTTTCTTCCCATCTGTGTTCATTATAAAAAGGTGGAGGGGGCATGGATGATGTGCGACAGAAAAGCAGCATTATCGCTGCAAAGGTACGGAAAAGCAGGCACAAACGACTTGGAAAGACCGTCTTTTTGAAAGCGAAGAAAGAAATTGCCAGCAAACATTTTCATCAAAGTTCCCTCTTCGCTTTATGCCTTTATTCCGTCGCTTGCGACGTCCCACCAGGAAAATTTATGTTCTTATGTCTTTCTGTCTTTTACCTCTCAGTTTGTAACCTATGTCCTTATGTTCTTATGTCTTCTACAACTCACCTTACAAAATATGTCCTTCTTTCTTTCTGTCTTTAAAATCTCACCCTGCAAAATATGTCTTTATGTTCTTATGTCTTCTACAACTCACTTTGCAAACCATGTCTTTCAGTCTTCTTTTTTGGCTTTTTGTCTAACAAAAAAAGTGTCAAGCGATTGATAATCAATAGCTTGACACTTTACTATGTTGTCCTACGCGGACTCGAACCACGACTGAGAGAACCAAAAACTCTAGTGCTACCATTACACCATAGGACAAACATGAGCAATCATACTGTGACGATTGCGGGTGCAAAGGTAGTAGATTTTTCGTCTACTACCAAACTTTTTGCTCTTTTTATCGCCCGAAAGCGTCGATTATGCTTGTTTTTCTGTGCTTTTACTTAAAGAATCGATTCATGTTGCGGAGTGCTTCTTGCAGTTCACGCGCGTTGAGTTGATAGTTGGGCATGGGTCTCATGCGTCGGTCGAGCACCTTTAGAGAGCCCGAACCACGCTTCTCTACGATGGTGCCGTCGGTCAAAGTGAAGGCATAATAGAGGTCGTTGCCGGCGAGATGCCAGTTTCGTGGTGCCCGATCGGAGAGATAATGGCCCGTGGAAAAGTCGGAAGGCGGGTTTGTTACGCCCACAACCTGATGGAGCAAGGTGGGCGAGAGGTCGTAATGCGTGGTGCGATAGTCGCGCTTGCCGGGCTTGCAGCCGGGGTAATAATAGATGAGCGGCGTGCGCGTCTGCCATTCGGAGTAGTTAGAAGAGTGTCCCCAGTAGTTGTTATGGTTCTCGTTGAACTCCTGTCCGTGGTCGCCGGTGATGATCACCACCGTGTTCTGCAGCAGATTCTTTTGTTTCAGTTTGTCCAGCGTCAGCCCGATGAGCGAGTCAACCTCAGCTACGCAGTTGCGATAGAGGTTGAAGAAGGGCGTGGGATCGATATCGTTGCTGAGCTTCATGTAGTCGCAGTACTCCCACGAGGGCTGAAACCGGTGCTGTTTGCTCTTCGGTACTTCGATGGCATGGGCCGAATCGTAGAACACGAATGAGAAGAAGGGCCGGCTGCCATCGTATCGGTCGAGGTCGGCCATGAAGTTACGGGTGATGCGGATATCACGTTCGTAGGGTGTGGCACCGGGCGTATTGGTGTTAAGACCTTTCACATGACCGAATATCATTTTAGCGAACGGCGGATGATCGAAGGTCGCGCTCGGGTAGGCCTGCACCTTATAACCGGCCTTGAGCAGCTGTTCGGTTAGTAGCGGTTGGATGTCGGCATACTCAAAACTCTTCCAGTAGTAGGCCGGAAGGCCCGTAAACATGCCGAAGATACCACCGCGCGTGCCGTTGCTCGAACTCAGATGCTGGGAATATTGCTCTGCCTGTTGGGCGAAATGGCAGATATTGGGCGTACATTCGGCGGTCAGCGTGCGCGGATTCCACGAGTCGATGCAGAGAATAACGATGTTGAGCGGCTTTTCGGGCTGTTGTATCTTGAGCGGATGCAGCGGGTAATTCACCGCCGCTCCGGCACTCTTGAAGTGCAATTGACTCATTTTCCGATTGTCTGTAACGCCCAATTTCACCAGCAATTTGTTGGCTCGCAGCGGGAAATAATAAGGAATGACGTCGCTACTTTCTACGAGGGCGGCGTTCATTGTGGCTGAACCATAGATGTGGGCGACCTGCGAGAACAGGCCGATGCAGAGGAGTGGCAGCAGACGATTGCGCCAGTAATGGCGTTGTTGACGACGTTTCGTCAGTTTATGGCTCAACCATGCCAGTGCGCCACTCGCTCCCATGAGCAGCAGCGATAGGGCGATGGCCTTGGCATACACCCAGAACGAGAAGACGAAAATTTCGGAAGCACCCGGTCCGGTCAGCATTTCCAAGACCAGTCCGTTGATATGGAAGTGGTAGATGGCGTAGACATAGCTGTTGGCTACGGCCAGAATGAACAAGAGTCCGTAGACAACGACCAGCACGCCGTTGGCCCAACGTTGCTGCAATCCCAGCATGGCAAGCGGCAGTTGGATGAGCAGAAACGGGATGAGAAGCAGGATGGCGGCGTGCGTGAGGCATGAGGCCGAGAAGTAAATCCAGCCTATCGGCGTCATCATGTCGGTGCTTGCGCCGCGGAAGATGTAACTAAAGAAGATGAGGGCGAGGGCAAGTGTCGCCAACAAATAGTAGCAGAAACCTTGCCTAAGATCAGACTTGTTCAAACGTTTCGTCATGAAGAGTATTGAAATCGAGTGTTTGTTGATAGGAAAAAGACCATACGTCGCGCGACCCACCTTGCAATGGTGTGAGCCTTCGGACGCATGGTCGTTATGTCAGAGAAACAGACCGGCGGTCTATTTCACGGTAATCAAATAATAGTTTTTCTTGCCGCGCTGCACGAGCAGATACTTTCCGTCGATGAGATCAT
>CAUURC010000065.1:0-15835 GCA_963547405.1 uncultured Prevotella sp. | reverse complement strand
GAATAGATGAGAAATATTGGATAGGAGATATTAGATATTCCTGTTTTTGAACTTGAAATATGACCTGATAGCATAATCATTTTTATGCTTTTAAAATTAATTAACGTACTAACATTTTGATTATTACGAACTTTTCGTAGATTTGCAATGTGTTTAATATAAACCATTGTTGGATTTAAATCTTGAGAATGAACGATATGGAAAATCTTACTAAGCAAGAAGAAGACGTGATGAAGTGCATTTGGCGATTGGGCCGATGTGTCGTGAAGCAGATTGTAGAGGCCTTGCCCGAACCTCGCCCGCCCTATACGACGGTGGCGTCGGTGGTAAATAACCTGAAACGTAAGGACTTCGTTAAGGCCGAACGCGAAGGTAAAGGCTATTGCTATTCGCCCAGTATAGAAGAAGCGGAGTATAAACGTAGCTTCATGACGGGCTTTGTGCGCGACTACTTCAAAGACTCGTTCAAGGATATGGTGACATTCTTCGCCAAGGAAGAGCAACTCTCTGAAAAGGATTTACGGGATATCATTGCTGAAATTGAAAACGAAAAATGATAAGTTTATGGCTGTTTACCTGCTAAAAGTCAATCTGGCACTCATACTGCTCTATGGTTTCTACCGTCTGATGGTGAGCCGTGACACGTTCTTTGTTCTGCGTCGTTTCACGTTGTGGGCCATTTATGGCGTGGCGTTGGCGGTGCCTGTGCTCAACATTGCTTGGTGGATAGAAGAAACTTCGGTTACGGCGACCATCGCAGAGAGTTATGCCGTGAACGTGCTGCCGGCCTTGGAGGTTTATGCTCAGGGGCCGACGCTGACGGTATTTGACGTCTTTGTCTATGTATATTGGCTTGTCGTGGCTGTGTTGTCGTTACGGATGATGTGGCAGTTGGTCGGTATTATGGCACTGGCTCGCAAGACACAGGTGCGGAGTTTGGCAGGCATGCGGGTGCATTGCCTTGAAGGGAAAGAGGGGCCATTCTCTTTTTTTCGCTGGATATTTGTCAATCCCGACCGTCATTCCGACGATCGATTGCATGAAATACTCACCCATGAATATACCCATGTGGCACAGTGGCACTCTGTCGATACGATGGTGGCTGAATGGTTCAGCATATTCTGCTGGTTCAATCCGTTCGCATGGCTGCTGAAACATGAAGTGAGAATCAATCTGGAATTCCTGGCCGACGACAAGGTGTTGGCTGATGGCAACGCGCGCAAAGCCTATCAGTATCATCTACTCGGTCTGGCTTATCATCCAAATCATTTGGATGTGACTAATAACTTTAATGTTTTACCGCTTAAAAAAAGAATTAAAATGATGAACAAAAGAAGAACCAAGCAGATAGGCAAAGCCAAATATCTGTTCTTTGCGCCTTTGGCAGTCGCGTTGTTGATAGTAAGTAACATTGAATCAGTGGCTCACACGGTCGATCGAAATGTGCCGATGGCCCGGTCGCTCACTGATAAGGCCGAACAGCTGTTACAAACAGAGATTGCTGCTTCGTCTCAGTCTGCAGCCATGCCAAATGATATAATGGCAACAGGCGTTGACGAGGTTGCCCAACCCGTCAAGAAACTGACGATTTCTGGTACGGTACGCAACGTGAAGGGGAAACCTGTTGTCGGTGCTGTCGTTATATTACGTGGCACTAAAAAGGGTACGGTGACGGATAAGGCCGGTCGCTATCAGCTACAAGAAGTGCCCGTCGGAAGTGCTGTGGAAGTGAAATACGCGGGCACGGGCACTGTTCTGTTTACCGTGAAGGGCAGCCGTCGCGACGTGACGCTTAGCGTGGCGCGACCGGCCGACAAGCAGCAGGCGGCTTATGATATAGTGGACCAAATGCCGAACTTCCCTGGTGGAAAGGAGGCGATGATGAAATATATCTCGGGCAAGGTGAAATATCCGATTACCAAGGCGAGTGGAAGAGTTGTTGTCCAGTTCATCGTGGACACGAATGGCGCCGTTGTCGAACCGAAAGTGGTCAGGAGCGTCAGTCCGAAACTCGACCAGGCTGCTCTCGATGCCGTCAAAGGCATGCCCAAATGGGAACCGGGCAAGCTGAACGGTAAGCCCGTGAGAGTGAAGTATAACATTCCTATCAACTTCGAGCAATACAATGCTACCGGCGTAACTATATCACAGGTCAAGGGCAATACGTCGTCAGTCTTCTTTGTCGATGGCAAGCGCGTCGATAATGTCGACGCTTTGAACCCCGACGACATTGAAAATATAACCGTGTTGAAGAGCGAAGCTGCGATGAAACAGTACGATTCTGGTGGCAAGCCTGTCGTGTTGGTGACGCTGAAAAAGAAGTAAACGGCTCCCTATCACCTTGTAAACTATAAATCTTTCCGGTAGCAGTTTTCCGTGATAGATAGCCTTTTTAGAAGTGCCGAGTGTTGCGATGGTCAATACTCGGCACTTTGGTTGTAGAGTATCTCTTTGATACAGAAAGTGTTTCTTATGTTCTTAAGCATATAAAAAAATATAGCTACGATATAAAAAACTATGAAAAAGTGTTATCTTTGTTGCCTTAATGTATTTCTTGTGCATTAAGCGATCGTCTATTAAAAGAGGATATGGGCCAGGTTGCTTTTGGCGGCTAACGAAAGTGTTCTTTGATGATATGATTAATCTGCTCCGTATATAGGTTGAGTGATTCTGATAGTTTTTGCTTTAAGTTTTGTGTGCTGTAAAGTGATAGCTCTTCAGTTGATTAGTCGGATTCTGTAGTTGTGCGATGTAAGCTATTTTCTCTTTTTAAAACGATTGCGTAAAATATAGTAATGTTATGGAAAAGCATAATCTGTAATAGATTGTGTTGCTGACCTTACCTTACCTTGAAAGAACTAAACATGAAAGAGAAACGGTTGAGAAAACTTTTAATAGTTATTCTTGTCTTTCACACAATGGTGGCTATGCCTCAGACATTATCGCAGGGGCGATCCGGAATTTCTGGAAGGCATCTTTCTCATGCATTGGAGGGAAAGTGGGTTTATGTCACCAATGGTGAGAATTTGAAGCTTGATTCTGTTCGTATTGCAAACCATTCTTTCCAAATGTCTGCCGAAATCGATACGATGCACACCTATCTACTGATTCTCGGAGAGGATCAGTTCCCATTTACCCGTGAGCCTGGCAATGTTGTCATAGAGGCTGTGAGCGAAAAAGATGGCTATAAAGTGGTCGAAGGTTCTCTGTCTATGCTTTATGGCGAAATGGCAAAAGTGGTTCAAGCGGGGCTGCGTCGGTTTTATGCGAAAGCAGAAAATATTCAAAAAGACTCTAGTATTGTCGAAAGCCTGCGCAATGATTTGTTGGCGGGAGTGGAAAAAGAATCTGAAAGTTGGCTGCGGTCTACACTCAATGGGTTCTATAATGCTAATATAAATAATGCAGTGGCTGCTTACGTTTTTAATAGTATTCCTTTTGCTACAGATGCAAATTTTATTGAAGCTTATGAAGCTGCGCCTGCACATGTAAAGCATAATCTTGCAACAAAACATCGATATGAAACGCTTATAAGCGCTCGATCGACAGATGTTGGTGGGTACTTTCGCGATTTCTTGTTTAAAGATTCAAACGGGCAGCAAAGGCGAATGTCTGATTTTCGTAAAACTGGCAGATATCTTTTACTTGATTTTTGGGCTTCATGGTGTGTGCCGTGCAAACATGCTATGCCACATCTTGCAAAGCTTTACAATAAGCTGGGGCAAAAAGGACTGGATGTTGTTAGTATAGCGGTCTTTGATAAAGTGCTGCCATATCAAAAGGCTCAAGCTGTATTGAATATGACATGGCCCTCTGTGATGGATCTAGAAAGCGTTGGGGCGAAAGTGTATGGTGTACAGGCGGTTCCAACTCTAATTCTTTTTGATCCGGAAGGGAAAATTCTCGTCCGCACTCATCTGCCAGAAAAAGTAGATGCTGCCTTAAAAGGACGTTTTACAGAATGAGATTCTCTTTTAAGATATAAACCTAAATCAAATGAAAGACTTATGAAATCAAGTTTTTTATTCTCTGCTTTTTTGTTGACACTATGTGGCTTTTTCTATTCGTGTAGCGATCATGAAGAGCCGGCAAGCGAAAGCCTGACAAAGGGTGAAGTCAACGTTTATGGCATGAGTTTTAATCTGTCTTCTGCATTGTTGACGCAACGTAATGACAATGAAGTTTATCAAACTGTTCCTTACATTTGGACACACCGGTATGTAAATGCTGATGGTGAGGAACAGAATGTTAAAGTTGAAGGGGTGGCTTTAGATGGCGAAGGAGTCGAGTCTAGCTCCTTTACTTTGACTTTAGCGGAAAATGGAATTTATTATGATTCCTCTGTACAGGATTTAGCAGGAAATGGCTTGTGTATGACCATCCATTTTGCAACAGCTAAAGGTGGACGTTTTCCTATAGGAGCCTATAAAGGGGCTGCAACGCCTAGTCCGGGAACGTTTAAAGCTTATTATAGTACGATGTATAATACGGCAGCACCAAACAATACACGTATTATGCCTATAACAAAAGGAACGATAGAAATTCTGTCCATGACGGAAAAGCATATCGCACTTTCCTTTGTGATGCAGACACCTATGGGTACCGAGGTAAAAGGAAAGTATGATGGCGATTTAATCAAAAAGGATAGTAGAGTGCAAAGTCTTATAATAGGGACAGACTTACAGATTTATGGAAATGTAGATAATGTGAACGCTCCTATTTATTCAATAGGTAATGGACAACTTGTGAAGAATTATTCTATGAAAGGCTTTGCACAATTGGAGAGCGTCTTGAATCTTACGGGACAAAAAACGCAGACTCCTGCACAGTTAGCACAAGCAAAGGAACTTTGTGATGTTGTGTTAGTTTGGGATGCCAATAAAAAACTTTTCAGACTTATGTCCCCAGTTAAGCAACCTTTTTCGGCTCTGAAATTTAATTTTGGAACTTGGAAGTATGAAGATAAATATGTTTATTTTACGGCCTATACTCGATATATGAAAGCTCCGGCCAATTTTTCTGAGTCGGATTATAAGAGTCTTGATACCCAAGGGGTTCATTTTACGATGAAAGAAGAGGTTGTAGAGTTCGCTTCTACAGAAAGCCCGTATGTATTCTTTCAAACTGTTAAAGGAGAACGTGGCGTAATTCATTTTAAATCCTTTACGGAGCCAACGGTCAAGATAATTCCTTATGGTGACAATAAGCATGAATACCATATAGAATATCCTGGTGGCTACAGGATTGATTATAAAGTGATGGCTGCGCCGGTAGTTCCTCAAATAGGTTAACCTTAAAAATAAATAAGTATGAAAATGAAACATATATATGTTGTGTGCTCTTTTTGTCTGTTGGGATTGTCAGCCATGCCCTTATCTGCATCTGGTTCCCCCATACACAATGTTGCTTCTCAGGCTGGGCCAATCACACTGAAAGGCAAAGTGCTGGATAATGCTAACCAAGCGGTGCCCATGGCTACTATACGAATAGAAGGTTTGAAGCAGACTATCATTGCTGATGTGAATGGTAATTTTACAATAGACTTACCTAAGTGGAATGGCGCTGCCACGTTGACAGTTTCGTATGTGGGGATGCATTCTAAGAAAGTGATAGTTTCCAAGCCAGAAGATTTTATTAAAATCGTTTTGGAAGATGATGCCAATACTCTGGATGAAGTTGTGGCTACAGGTATGGTTAATATTCGTCGCGAATCACTTACCGGAAGTACAAAAGTTATTACATCTAAGGATCTTCGGACACAAGGTTTTACGGGTATAGATAAACTGCTTGATGGAATGGTAGGTGGTTTGAATAGTACCACAACCTCTGGAGCTCCAGGTAGTCGTGCCAAGATTACGATTCGTGGTGAAAACTCTTTAAATGGTAATACGGAGCCGTTATGGGTTGTAGATGGCCTTCCCATGTTGTCGGGTGTTCCTGAAGTGAGTGGTGGAAACTTTACGGCTACCATCATGCAGGATGGTGTAGGAAATATTATGCCTCAAGATATAGAGTCTATTTCTATCTTGAAAGATGCGGCAGCGGCTTCTATCTATGGTGCTCAGGCTGCTAATGGTGTTATTGTTATCACCACCAAGAAGGGATTCCGTTCAAAGACGCAGATTAATTATAGTGGAACGGCTACCGTTGGATTTCGTCCCAATGTGAATCTGGGAATGATGAATAGTGCGGAAAAGCTGGAATATGAGAAGATGATCATTGATAATTTTGGTGTAGATCAAGCGAGTCATGCAGGCCGTGGTGGTCGTTTGTATCGTGATTATCTTCGTGGTTATATCACCAAGGAAGATTACGAGAAAGAATGGAATGCGTTGAGACATACGAATACAGACTGGATGAAAGAGATATTTCGTACTGCATTTTCTAACCAGCATAATGTGAACTTACGTGGTGGAACCGAAGAGTTATCTTATTATACTTCTGCTTCTTATATGGAGCAACAAGGAATTCTTCGTGCCAACTCCTATAAGACAATGGGCTTATTGCTGAATATGGACTATAGGCCTACCAAGAAATGGATATTCTCTATGAATATAAGTCTGAACGAGCGTGAAAATAAAGATCATGCATCTACAATCGATCCATTTAAATATGCAATTTTTGCCAATCCTTATGAGAAGCCATTTGATTCTGCGGGTAACTATGCTTCCGATTGGAGTTATCTGCCAAATAATTTTACAACGATACGAGGCAATCAGCTGAAATATGATACATTTAATATCATACGTGAGTTAGAAGAAACGTCTAATAGGAAAACGGGTATAGATATAGATGCAACATTCACCGTTCGTTTCCAGCCTATAGAACGGTTGACTTTGCAGGCCATCGCTCGTAAAAGTGTAAGCCATACGCAGGGTATTCAAGAAGTTCCTGCCAAAACATACACCTCTTATATACAAGAAGCTTTAGCACGTGAAGTCTATAAAGCTGTACCCATATATCCCTCACAATATGATAATGGTGAGTTACAGGAATCGTCTGGGAAATCGCATAATTGGGCGTTTAGATTCCAAGCAGATTATAACTGGCAAATCAATAGAAATCATATTGTAACTCTCTTTGGTGCGTTTGAAGCTATGAGTAAAAACTATAATGGATTCAGTTATAACTCGCCGGTTTATTATCAAGATTATAGGATAACAGGATTACCGCAATTTGAAAATGTAAGTCCTTTATATGCAGACTTGCAACCGCAACTTCAGAAATTATATTCTACCTATGATGGACAACAACATACGGTGTCATTTATAGGGTCATTAATGTATAATCTTTTAAGGGACCGTTATATATTAAACTTTAATATCCGTACTGATGGAGCAGATGTAATCGGTAATGTGAATCGTTATACACCTCTTGGATCACTTGGTTTTAGATGGAATATGCATAAAGAGTCTTGGTTCAAGACTTCTATTGTGAAAGAATTGGGATTACGTGGATCTATAGGTTATACGGGGAATATTGATCGTTCTGTTTATCCGTTCTCGGTATTGCGTTTGGGTAGTAATACTTATATGGGTAATCGTGTGGCCGAAGAACTACGATTCCCGAATCCAACGGTCAGATGGGAAAAGAAGCGTGACATCAATTTAGGTGTTGATATCAATATATTAAATCGCATATTCTTGACTGCGGAGTACTATCATAATCGTACAAGTGATGTGCTATCTAATCTAAATATACCTCCTTCTACGGGGCGAACCTCTATCATGGCGAATGGTGGTATCACAGAAAATAAAGGATGGGAAGTAGATATGCGTATCAAGTGGATTGACACAGATGATATCCTATTCTCTACAAACTTTAATGTTGCCCAAAATAAAAACTATATCGTACGTTCTCTTCATACGCCAGCCTCATGGTCACAGGCCACACGCAATCAAAATATTCAGGGTGGAGTGGTCAATCTTGTCGGCCATGAAACGGGAAGTGTTTACGGATGGAAGTTTGCAGGAGTTAATTCGGCAACAGGTAATCCACAGTATTATCTCACGGATGAGGCAAAGCTTTATTATGCAGCTATGTTGGATGGTTGGGTTAATTACAGTGAGTCGACGAAGCAAAAGTATTTGCCACTTATCCAAAGTTTTAATGCAATTCCTGATGTGATAGATTATGTGAATGTGGCTCGTCATCAATATATGGCAGATGATTTTTTCTTGGCATCTATGCAATATCTAGGACGTACTAATCCATTGTTTACAGGTGGTTTTGGAACTTATTTCAAATATAGGAATTTTGAGTTTACAACCAATTGGACTTTTAAAACAGGACATATTGTGATGCTCTTTAGCGACTTGAAGTCTTCTCCCAATGCGGGAAGCTTTGGAAGTTCCAATTTGGGAGTTTCGCAAACAAATCGTGAGAAGAAGTATTTAGGCTTCTGGAAAAAAGTAGGAGATGAAACTAACATTCCACGCTTTACAACATATTCAGAAGAACAATGGTCTTCCAATTATACATCGGAAAAATTTGCTTCAGGGAATTATCTTCGTATGACGAATCTGTCTTTGTCATATCGCTTTGGTCCTAAAGTGCTCGAACAGTTACACTTAACTAATCTTAGTTTGTCAATGATGGCTCGCAATCTGATTACTTTTACTAAATATCTTGGTTTGGATGTGGCAACTCAGGGTGCCTTTAATTATCCGACATCTAAAGAAGTGTCGTTTAAAGTAACGTTGGGAATTTAAATAAATATACTATGAAACTTGAAATAGCTTTTTTCTCAACCTGTCGCTTCCTAAATAAAGTGTTCGTAGGTTGTATGGTAATAGCATTGGTAGCGACATTTGCTTCCTGTAGTGATTTTCTAACAATGACACCACGAGGTGAAAAAGTGGTCAGAACAGCAGAAGATTACCGTGACGTGATGGCAAGTTATGTAAAAATGATGTCTACGCCCAACTGTCCTCAACAAGGACCTCTTTTTGGTGTGGATTACTATGCTACTCCTTATTTTGATATTAGTCGTTTGCTTGCCATCTATTCAAATGAAGTGGACTTGAACGACGGGCAATATTCTACATTTTATGATTTGAAAAGCAATAGTTACAATACAGCAGGCTATGATATGTTGGCATGGAAGTCACCCGATAGTCAGATCTGGAATCAGTATTACGCGTTGTTGGGACCGCTTAATTTAATTATCTCAGATATAGATTCAAAAGAAATTAAGGATATCAATGTTCGTAATATGGTTGTAGGCGAAGCATTAGTCTGGCGAGCCTACGCGCATTATAAGTTGTTGCAATATTATAGTCCATATAAAGATGGCAGATTAGGAATTCCGATGTTTCTGAATCCAACTGATAATGCAGGCAATGCAGAACCGGAACGAGAAAACCAGTCAAAAGTCTATGCGCAAATTATAGAGGATTTAAATGAAGCACTACGTTTGTTAGAGATAACTCCGACACAATCATGGAACTTTGCTTATCGTAAGGATTTTATTCATTCCTTTATGGCAGATATCTATTGGTATAAGGCAGATGGAGGTGCAAGCAAAAAATCTGATTGGAAAGAAGCGTTGACACATGCGGAACAGGCTATGCGTGGCCATAATCTGATTAGTGGAGGAGCCAAAAGCTTGGGCGAATTGTTTGATTGCAGTCCGGAAAAAATGAATGTTGTAACCATCAATGATGAATTTTTTATCCGCATAGTAGATGGATATGAGGCTCAAAAACTGAGTTTTATATCTTCTTATTATGTAGATCGCACGAATGGAAAAGTAACACAGGAGTATTTGTCGCTTTATGGTGAGGATGACATACGCAAAAGTGCTTACATTACAAGTGCAGGCCGAATGGCAAAATACAATCTGGGTCAAACCCGCGCTGAGCGAGGCTTTGGAGCGTATATGCCATTTAGACTTGCAAATGCTTATTTGATAGCAGCTGAAGCTGCCGTGCACTGTGGTGATATTCAGAAGGCAGTCAGTTTCTTAAAAGCGTTCAAAATGTCACGTTATACATCTGTTGTAGCGATGCTGCCGACAGATTCGGAGGCATTGCTTACAGAGATTCGTTTAGAACGGAAAAAGGAGTTCTTTGCAGAAATTGATGCACGGTGGTTGGCGATGAAACGCTATGGTGAAAGTTTCACACGTAGTGTTGATATGAAAACTTTTACACTTGCTTCAGATGATTTTCGTTATACGTTCCCGATTCCTTATAGTGAAATCAGTACGAATAAGAAAATAGAGCAGAATCCTGGTTGGAATTAATTTTTATAAAGACTGTTACGAATATACATTATGAAAAGACATATTATATATCTGGTTGCAAGCCTGTTAGGCATGATGTCTTCGGCAAGTTGTAGCCCACAACAAGACGAGGTGGTAGATACCAATCTTAATAGTAACTTGGTAATAGATTCTGTTGTATTGAAGCCCAGTAATGATTTCTTATTGGCATCAGCTGATAATCGAGTCGATTTATTTCCTGTATGCTATTATACGGTTTTAGGGAAGAAACAGATTCTGCCGATGGAAAATGTGCAAGATTCTTGGTTTGAATGGACGGATGAGAGTGGCAACATTGTGTCGCGTTACTATTCGACCACGGACAAAGGACTGATAGGAAAACAGAAAAAATTCAAAGTGAGACTGAAAGAAGGGAAGAAAATTGTGTCTAATGAAGCTGTGATAGCCATCGTTGGAACGGAGAGTTTTCCCGAAGTGATTATTCCTGTAGTATTCCATCTCATTCAAAGTACAAACGAAGTTGTAAATTATGGAGTGAATTACGATTATGAAATCTTCCGTCAGCAACTTGATAAACTGAATAATGTTTTTGCGAATAAAGTCGTGAAGACTGCGACAGGTGTTGATACGCATATCAAATTTGTCCCAGCAGTCTATAATCCTATAGGTGAGAAAATGTCAGAACCGGGGTTACATCGGGTTGTTTATGATTTTACGTTTAAGCTGAACGAAGAAGCTACAGAACCTTATACGCAACAACAGGTTTATGAAATCATTAATAAAGGAAATGCCGTTTGGGATTATAATAAATATTTCAATGTGTGGTTGATATCCGAGTTTGCAGATAAGATAACAGATTTTGGTCCAAAGATGGTAGAATGGCAAACATTCCCAGAACTTATAGCAGAAGGAGGAGATATGGATAATCCACCTGCCGGAATTTATCCATCAAGTCCGGAAAGTGATTCAAGCATAGAATTGCGTCATATAGGTTTGATGTATCGGATGCAGGATTTGTTAGCGGCCCAAAGTGCTAGTAATGAAACAAATGAACTGGTGTATTATGTAGGACATTTTTATGGTTTGATGCCGACCAAAGAGGATGAGTTAGATCTTACAATAAAGTATGTGGCAGGTGATTCTAAATACTATCTTTCAAATAATACGGAAATAAAAGAAACGGCAACAAACTTTTTCCAGTCGACCAATATTATGGATGATCGTCATGGATTGCATACGGCGATTTCGCAAGATCAAGCTCAAACACTGCATTGGGTATTGAACAACATGTTGGGACGTCAGGCATGGAAATCCAAATTTGCACTTACAGGAAGTGAGTAGCTCTTATAGGATTAGGAGCTTGTTTTAAAAGGGAGCGCCGAGTCTTGCACAAAGCAAGGCTTGGCGCGTTTTTATTGAATAGCACCATAGTGTTTCTTCCTTATCTTTCCAAGCTTTTACCTCCTTTTTCGCATGTGATAAATGTAGTGGTCTGGGATAAATCACGTCAATATGCTTTGTCTTGTACTAAAAATATGTATCTTTGCGTTAGACTTTATTTATTCTATAGCTGGTATGCGAAAACAACGGATACATAGCATTTGAAATGAAGATAAATGAGGGCTTAATCATGCTGTTATATCCATAAGCATAAATTATTTTATTTCATGAAACACTTTTTATTCCTTTTCTTAACTTTTTGTTCGTGTACTATCAGCGCGTTTGCTGCTGACGGTGAGGTGTTGACTGCGGGTTCGGTAAAGCTGATACCCGCGCCCGTTTCGTATGTCAAGACGAATGGGAAAATGGTTATGACTGGTCGGATGCGATTTGTCACCAACGTGAAACATAAGGATCGCAAATGGTTGCGGCACCAAGTAGCGGAGGCGTTTTCTGCTTTGAAGATGGATAAACGAGCAGACCGCATCTTGCGAATGAATCTGACTCGTCCGCAGAATGAGAGTAAGCAGGCGGTGCATGATAAGAGTCTACAGGCTTATCAGTTGCGAGTTACGCCAACGGAAATCCGCGTGGACGCTCCGACAACGATGGGGCTATTTTATGGTTTGCAGACGTTGCGGCAGCTGGAAGAGCAGGGTAGCGTTGCCTGTTGTGAGGTAAAGGACCAACCGCGTTTTGTTTACCGAGGCCTTATGTTAGACTGTTCTCGTCATTACTGGCCCAAGGAGTTCATCATGAAGCAGTTGGACGCGATGGCTTATCTCAAAATGGATAGATTGCATTTGCATCTGACCGACGAGGCAGGATGGCGCATACAGATAAAAAAATACCCGAAGTTGACGGAAGAGGCCGCATGGAGAACGGAGTCTAATTGGGATCAATGGCGCGAACAGGGCCGACTCTATGCACGCAAGGGCGACAACGGCGCTTATGGAGGTTATTATACGCAGAAAGATTTGAAGGAAATCGTGGCGTATGCGGCGGCCCGGCATATCATAGTTATACCCGAAATAGAAATGCCCGGACATAGTGCGGAGGTGTTGCATGCCTATCCCGAACTGCTATGTCAGCATGCGGGCAAGCAGAATACAGACTTTTGTGTGGGCAATGAGCAGACCTTCCTTTTCCTTGAAAATGTATTAAAAGAGGTGATGAAGGTCTTTCCATCCAAGTATATCCATATCGGTGGCGACGAAGCTTCG
The DNA here is from genome assembly GCA_963547405.1 of uncultured Prevotella sp. Taxonomy (GTDB): domain Bacteria; phylum Bacteroidota; class Bacteroidia; order Bacteroidales; family Bacteroidaceae; genus Prevotella. The sequence goes on along the minus strand of CAUURC010000065.1, from coordinate 2,947 downwards.
CGCAAAGCATGGAAAACTTGCCCTCGTTGTCAGCAGCAAATGAAAGAAGAGAAGCTGACTACCGTGGCCGAATTGCAGAGTTATCTTACGGAACGCATAGAGCGTTTTCTTAATAAGCATGGCAGAATATTGATAGGATGGGATGAAATTCTGGAGGGTAAGCTGGCCCCCAATGCCGTGGTTATGTCGTGGCGAGGCGAGAAAGGCGGTATCGAAGCTGCCAAAGCAGGCCATGACGTAATCATGACGCCCGGTCGGTATTGCTATTTAGACCATTATCAGGACTTCCCCCCTTCTCAGCCAAAGGCTTTTGGCAGCTATATGCCGCTGGAACAGTGCTATTCTTTTGATCCGGCTTGTCGGTTACCGGACAGCATTGCCAATCATGTTCTTGGTGTACAGGGAAATCTGTGGACCGAGCAAGTAGAAACCATGTCGCATTGTGAATACATGCTTTATCCACGATTGTTTGCGATAGCTGAAAACGGGTGGAGCAATAGCAAGACGGATTTTGCTGACTTTCGTCGTAGAGCACTGCACATGCAGGATGTTTGGGTGAGTCGTGGGTATCATCCCTTTGACTTGCGGAAGGAAATTGGAGAGCGTCCTGAGAAGAAAGAGCCGATTCAGCATTTGGCTTTAGGCAAAAAAGTAGTTTACAATGCGCCCTACGCTGCCAAGTATCGGAGCTCCGGCGACAGTGCTTTGGTGGATGGCATTCGTGGCGGTTGGGACTTTCATGATGGAACTTGGCAAGGTTTTATTGGCTCGGGGCGTCTGGATGTGACGATTGATTTAGGCGAGATAAAGCCGTTTACGCAAATCAAGGCCGGCTTTTTCCAATCAGTAAGTGCGGTTATCTATACGCCCGCCGAGGTCATTATTCAAGTTTCGGATGATGGAGTGAATTTCAAACAACTTGACGATAGTCGATATGATATTGATACTTCGGTCGATTTTACGGTGAAAAATTTAGAGTGGCGTGGCGAAACGAAAGCTCGTTTTATTCGTTATCAGGCAAAATCCGGTGCTCAAGGCGGCTGGATTTTTACCGATGAGATCTGTGTGCAATGATTCGGACGTGGTCGGTAAGTTATAGGATAGATTTACAAGCGCTCGTATCCTAAACAGGTTTGGCAAAACTCACGGCAAGGTGTGTTTACTCTCTTTGTCAAGAATTGCATTCAAGCGGAGCCACAATGGTTCTGCTTTTTTCTATGCTGCGACAGAAAATAAATACAGAAACTGAACGTGATGAACTGCGCTATTACGGCTTACGCCACGCTATTTACATACATGGAAATTATATTTTAGTAGATGTAGTTAGCAGCCATGTGCCGGCGTAGGAGCGCGGTTCATTACGTTCCGCGTCGGCAATCAAGCATTAATTGTTATTCATCAAAACAACCCTATTCCCTGATAGAGAATTTCTACGCTGCGGCGAAACAAAAAGATAACGTAAATTCGCACTTGTTACTTGACTCTGCCTGCGCAATAATCCTTCAGAATTATCTTTACAAACTGCGTTTGCTGGTTGCGATATTCCCACCGGAATATTTTTTGTGTGCAAATACGCGAGTTTTGGCGTGTTTTGTATTTGTCTGTCTATCAATGATTTGCGTTTTCCGGTGACTTCGTAGTGCTGTTTTCTTCCCCTAAAAGCTATGCTTTTGGCGTGTAAAAGGGCTGTGATGACCATGTGAAAGCTATGCTTTGAACGGGTCAAAGCATAGCTTTTGCGGGCTAAAAGGGTCGTTATTGCGGTTTTGGGGCTTGTAAAACGTGGGTTGATAGTTGCTTTTTCCTTGGTTTAGTCTTTCATATCCCTGATTTGGAACGTAGATTGAAGAATCTGAAAAGCCGTTTTTTGATGAACAGAAATTGACAAATTGCTTCGTTTTTTTTGAGTGTGTGAAGCAGGTTGAGCAGTATTCAAGGGAGTAGATAACGTGAAAAGAGGGCAGGGGATGGTGCGCAAAAAAAACTGTTTTCAAAAGTATGATAGTTGGATATTTGCTATTTCCACGATTTATCGAAATATAAAGTAAGCAAAAGAATTAAGCATAAATTAACGAAAATAAAATCAAAAACATAAAGATAATAATATATTTTTGCAAACAGAGGTGTGTTAGTTTTTATTTCAATAATATTAATCATTTAATAATTCTGATAATGAGTGGAACTGGAAAAATAAAAAAGAATGTAGAGGACGTTTATTTGGAGTCCTTATTTGAAGCTATTTGGAGAGTAAAGGACTGTTATATTTATGAGGTTTTAAAAGAAAAATTTGCATGTGTAGAAAGGACATTTACTTATGAAGTTTATCACCAATGGCGTGATGTTCTTATTAAAAGCGGATTTGAAAATGTTAGAATAGATGCAGAAATACCTAAAGGGTTTGAAGATGGCAAATGCTTTCCAGATATGGTTCTACATGGGGGGCAAGGGAATCTTAAAGACAATTTTATAGCATGTGAGTTTAAAAGAACGGAAGGCCTTCGCGAAGAACAAATTGTTGGGGATCTTGAAAAATTACAACGATATGTTGATCCTGAATCAGAAGTTAGCATATCAGACGATTGGACTCCTTTTCATTATGGAGTGTTTATTTTAATTTTTCATAATACGGAAGGAAAGTGCGTACAAGAAGAGTTGTGTAACAGGCTCTTATCATTATCAGAAGATATAAGAGAAAACATACCGAATCAAGATAAGATAATATGTTGTATATCTGATGGAACTGCACTCTATTATGAACGTTTAGATAAAATAATGGAAAAAAAAGCAGGTGGATAATATTTGTCGCAGTTATAATTTTACAGAGATGCTTGGTTTACGTGAACGATGAAACGGCGAAAGTTGTACGTGTATTATATTATATAATGTGTATTCTGTTGCCTTTCAACTTTTTTGAAATTTTCTTTTAAAAACATTTGGAGGTTTGTGA